>CAZVSL010000193.1:0-10390 GCA_964629935.1 uncultured Calditrichaceae bacterium
GTAAGGCAGCGGAAAAATCCTATGCCAATATGGCGCCCATGATCGATGAATCCCGTGATGACGGTTTTGACAATGACAGAGATTGGAGCCCGCTTCAGGATGATGTCGGCCTGGATGGTGTGGCGGGCACTGGCGACCCGGGCGAAGGTGACGGCGTGCCAACGTCAGGTTCGGGCACGAATTTTCCGGGCGAGCCAAACATCGATAAGACTGATGTGAGCGAAACGGACCTGATCGGCCTGACTTCCGCTGTGCAGGATCCCGAAGGCGCCATCAACTTCAACTCCATTGCGGATGCCACGGTATGGCGCAGGTTCATGACGCCCGGCAATTTCTTCCTCACCCGTCGAATCGGGCAATTTGACATGTACATTTCCTCGGGCTTCTTCCCATTAGAGCCGGGCGAACGGCAGCGTATGGCGATCTCGGTTGCCATGGCCGGAGGCGGGCTTACCCTCAATGACGATTTGCTCAGCGCAATTGGAAAGCAAAATCAGGCGCGCACGGCATTTGAGTCAGATTACCAGTTTGCCCAGGCGCCGTTGCAGGTGAGCGTAACCGCGGTGCCCGGCGATGGCAAAGTCACACTTTATTGGGACGATGTGGCAGAAGCTTCAGAGGATCGCTTCATCAGGCGACTTGGCGGCCAGTCAAAGGACTTTGAAGGATATCGGGTCTACCGGGTCACAGATGCTGCTTTCCTTGACGCACTCATTATAACCGATGGGCAGGGTGTTCCGACGCTCATGCGACCGATCGCGCAGTTCGACCTGGTCGATGGCCGGTCTGGCTTTCATCCGGTCGATATCAATGGCGTGAAATTCAACCTGGGCTCGGAGACGGGCATCGTGCACCAATTCGTCGATACCACCGTGACCAATGGCCAGCGCTACTTTTACGCTGTGACTGCTTACGACTTTGGCTTCGAAGTCGGCAATATTTCACCGACCGAGACACCCGTTCAGATCGACGTTGATCCGGAGGGTAATGTCATCACCGGTAGCAATGTTGTAGAGGTCAGGCCACGGGCGCCGGTTGCCGGTTATCTCAGTGCTGAAGTTACAGAGCTGGACCAGGTTGCCGGCACCTCTACGGGCATCGTGGGCTTCGAGATCGTTGATCCCCGCACCGTCCAGGATGGCCACGTCTACGAAATCACTTTTCAGGACACGATAGTACAGGGCCCGGTGTTCGATAACATCACCACCAAGAACTTCACAGTGACGGACATCACAGAGGGTGTGATTGAGCTTGAAGAGAGTACGCTCTTCAAAGTAGGCGACGAAGTTCCTCTGATCGATGGCTTTCGGTTATCATTCGTCAATGAAGAAAGGGTACGGCTAAATCGGGTTCTCTCGGGCTGGAGCAGCGACGATATCTTTACCTTCCAATTCGAGAGGGTGCAATTCCTCAATGTGATCGGTGAAGAGATTCCGAATGACTATCAGATTATTATCGGCGAACCCGGCATTGCGACTTCCAAAGACACATCTATCAGCTTTTTACCGCTTCCGCAGAAGAGCGTAAATTTCAAAGTTATCAACACCCTGGATGATCTGCCGGTGGTGTTCGCGTTTGCAGAGATTGACGGCGATGATGGCCGGTTCACGATCAATCCTGACAACGCCAACGAGACTGATACGATCTACCTGTTGGAACGCAATGACGCCGGCGTTCTAGTGTACACCTGGCAGATCACCATGAACACGATCCCGGTCAGTGGTCGCAATCCTCAGACAGGCGATACTCTGAATGTTGTGCTGCGCAAGCCGTTTCTGTCGCGGGATGTCTATCGTTTTACCATGCGCGGCGAGGGGGTGTCGCCAGAACGAGCCAGAAGCGAGCTCGATGATATTCGCGTTGTGCCGAATCCCTATGTTGCGGCTGCGCGCTGGGAACCGAGAAATCCGTTTGCCAGCGGACGCGGTCCACGCGAGCTGCACTTCATCAACTTGCCGCAAAGATGCACCATAAGAATCTTCAACGTGAGCGGCGTGCTGGTTGATACCATCGAGCACGACTCCGTTGCTGATAACGGTACGGCCATCTGGGACATGCTGAGCAAAGATAACCTCGATATCGCATACGGGCTTTATATTTACCATATCGAGGCGCCGGATATCGGCCAAAAAACCGGAAATTTTGCTGTAATCAAATAGTCACTTTCTGACTGGAGAGCTTCGTGATGATCAAGAATAAATGGCATGTTGCGCACTGTCTGACGCTGCTGGTTCTGCTCGCTGTCACAACCCACTCGTGGGGCCAGGATGTAAAGAAAGTTGGCACCTCAGCCGCAACCTTTTTGAGGATTCCTGTTGGCGTGCGTGGGGCCGCCATGGGCAGTGCATTTGTGTCCATGGCTGACGACGCCTCGGCGATGTTCTGGAATCCCGGCGGCATTGCCAGAGTACAGGATATTTCACTGTTTGTGGACTATTCGCCCTGGCTTCCGGGCATCAACTTCAGTTACTTTGGCGTGGTCCTACCGATCCAGCATGTTGGTTCATTCGGTGTTAATGTTACAGCTCTGGTCTCAGACGAGTTTGACGTCACAACTGTGGAGCAACCGCTGGGAACGGGCGAAACCTTTAGCGCCAACAGTGTGGCCGTGGGCGTCTCTTATGCCCGCAGTCTCACCGACCGTTTCTCCATCGGCGCGAATTTCAAGTTTGTCAATGAGTCGATACTGAATTCCAGTGCAACTGCATTTGCCTTCGATATTGGCACGTTGTATGACACGCCCTTTCCAGGTATCCGCCTTGGCGTCAGTATCTCGAACATTGGCACGGATTTGAAAATCGATGGCGATGATTTGAACGTGCGGGTTGATATCGCGCCGGACCAGGAAGGCAACAACCAAAGCGTCGTAGGCCGGCTGTCCACAGATGACTTCGATACACCGATCATCATGCGGGTCGGCTTGTCGTGGGACGCAATCAGAACAGAAAGCAATCGTTTCACAGTGGCGGTAGACGGATTGAATCCGAACGATAACGCACAGAGCATAAACGTGGGCGGAGAATTGACATTCTTCAATGAGACGCTGGTGTTGCGGGGCGGGTTTAATGACCTCTTCCTGGATGACAGAGAGAAAGGCCTGACGCTTGGCTTTGGCGTGGATTTCAAGACGTTTTCAGGCATCGGTTTTTCAGGCGGTTATGCTTACCAGGACTTCGAGACCCTCGATGCAGTAAACCGATTTTCATTCGAGCTTAAGTTTTGATTGACAATAAACAGTTAACCGATAAAAACACAGCTTCATTCAAGAAAGGAGGGACCTGCCTGAGAGAAAAATGATTCCCTTGTTAGTGTGCAGAATTTTTAACCAAATGATCTCGGAGGAGATATGAACAGGAATTTTACATGGCTTGTCGTTGCAGCCTCTGTATTCTTGCTCGCGGGCGCGTTTGTGCTGCCCGTTGCAAGCCAAACCGTAAATGTCACCTTTACCTGTAACACCTCTACCAACCTGGATACACTGGGTGAAGACGGGGCGATGCAGATCCGTGGCGCCATTCGGCATAGTGATGGCTCGACGGAAGAAGGGGACATCTTGCCAGGTGGCGGCAACATTAGCTGGAGCTCGGCATCCACACTCATACTGGAAAACGTCGGCGGTGATTATTGGAGTGGTACATTTGAGCTGTTCGTCGGCGATACCCTGACGTACAAGTATTTTACTGATCTGGCTGCTGTCGACGGCGCAGGCACCTTCCCTGACGGTTGGGAGGGACCTTTCACGGACAGTCCTCTTGGCCTGGGAACGGATACGCGTATCCTGGTAGTTGGCGAAAGTGATACTACCCTGCCTCTTCAATATTACCAACCGGGTGGCGGCACCGCGCCGAAAGTTGAGTTCACTGCCCCATTCGAGAGCAAACCAGACACAGTTGCGGTCTACTTCCGCGTCAATCTGGGCGGCGTAACCAAGGCCGAGCTCTTTGATCCGGAGGTGAATGGACCAGTCGGCATTCGCGGCAGTGCGCCGGTGACCGATGGCGGCGACTGGGGGCAGCAGGAGTCCAAACCTGTGCTGTCACGTGAGGAAAACAGCGTCAACGACGGTTCATTTTGGTCAGGTGTAGCCTATGTTCCAAAGGATTCCATAAACATTGGTGAAACACAACTCTACAAGTTTTTCATCGAGAACAATGGCGGCATCGATTGGGAAGGCAACGTCAATCCCGACAACCTGGACGGCAACCGTGAGTTCACCTGGACTGAAACTATGGTAAATGGCGCGATGGACACGACCCTGCACTGGGTCTATTTCAATAACCAGGCGCCCGCAGGCGAGCCTTTCCAGAGCGAGGTTACGTTCCGGGTCAGCACCGAGGCGCTGGAAGGCATTGGTCTCTTTGACCGCGGTGTCGGCGATGATATTAAGGTTATCGGTGCCAAAGGCTGGAACCGGCCCGACAACTTCATCGATTTGACGTTCATTCCGGCATTGCAGGAATGGGCCACGACCGAGCCTTTCAATGTGATTCCGGGCACGGTAATCAATTATAAGTACTTTGTGGTTTGGGATTCGTCGCGCGTGGATTCCACGAGCCCGAACTTTATCCCGGGTTTGTCTCTTGATAACGGCTGGGAAGAACCATCGGCTGCTGGTGGAGGCAACCGGCAATTCGAATTTCAGGCCTCGGCAACGCAGGCGCCTGCTGGTGACTTTGGCTTTGACCGCCAGTTCTATGCCAGCGTGCCACAGAACGGCTGGTTCGCCAACGACATTGCTGTCACATTCAATGTGGATATGACCAACGCAACGGAAGCTTCGCAGAACTCCAATACGCTATTTGATCCTGCAAGCGACAGTGTTTGGGTTCAGATGGATGGCTCCTTGCTGGCATTACAGCAAGGCTTTGAAGTTGGCGGCGCCGGCGCGCGCGTCGTGCGCTTGACGGATCCGGACCAGGATATGGTTTATTCCGGTACCTGGAACATAGTCGGGCCTGGATGGTATCAGCTTGGATTTATCATTGCCTATGGCGGCGGCAGCGAAGTTACCACCAATGGCGGCGGCTTTGAATCCGGACGCCGGTACTATCAGTTCATCAGGCCAACAGTGGTGAATCAGGACGGCTCGACCGAATGGCCGTCAGAAGTCAGCCTTGCCACAATTCCCTGGGTCGAGTCCAATCTGCCCATTGAGACGCCGCCGGATCTGACGCAAGCAACAAGTGTGGCGGATGATGGCGACGCTTTGCCCAAAACATTCGCACTGGAGCAAAACTATCCGAATCCATTTAACCCGGAAACCAGCATTGAATATCGCGTTGCAACAGCAAGTGACGTTAAGATTCAGGTGTTCAATGTTGTTGGGCAACTGGTACGGACTTTGGTCGATGAAAGGCAAAGCCCTGGCGCTTACAAGGTGACATGGCGCGGCAACAACGATCGCGGTGAGCCTGTTTCAACCGGTCTTTACTTCCTGAAGATGAAGGCAGCCGATTTCAACAAAGTTCAGAAGATGACTTTGCTGCGTTAAGTGTTTGCGAACATGCCTTATGGAATTTTGGGGCATGGGGTTAAGCCCATGCCCCTTTTTCCAATCATTAACTCTGTTTTTCGTAATGGCCCTATCAAAGAGTCAAGTTGAGTTCATCAAAAAAAAACGCCGCTCCATGAGCGTGGATGCCATCGCTTCTCGCATCAAAGCGCCAAAGCCGGATGTGAAAAGATACCTCGATGAGCTCAGGCCGCAACTGTCGCCGGGGCGCAAGCGGCTGTTTACCATCATCGCTGCAACGATACCCGTGCTATTCTTTGTTATTCTGGAAGTTGCGCTGCGTATTTTCAACTACGGCGGCAACTTAGATCTATTCATCAGCGCTCCGGGTGGGTATTCCGACTACTACATGTGCAACCCCGAAGTGGGGCGCCGCTATTTTTTTATGCAAAATACCGTCCCGGACCTGCCAAACGATTTGTTCTTGAAGGAAAAGCCAGCCAACAGCTACCGCATTTTTGCACTGGGCGGCTCCACAACTGCGGGCTATCCTTATGGCAGCAACATCATGTTCCCCCGCATCCTGAATTATCGCCTGGCAGATGTTTTTCCGGATAGGATCATAGAGGTCGTCAATGTTGCCATGACTGCGGTCAACACCTATACTGTCGCAGATTTTCTGGACGAGATTCTTGCAAAGGAGGCAGACGCCCTTCTTATTTACAGCGGCCACAATGAATTCTATGGCGCACTTGGTGCGGCCTCCTATGAATCGCTGGGTCAGTTCCGGCCCTTCGTGAAATTTTATCTGAAGCTTCAGCGCGCCAAGACCTTCATATTGATTCGCGATATGATCGGTAATTTGAGGGCGTGGAGCACCAGGGTTTTCTCAGAGGGAGATGTAGCCGACCCCTCGGCCACGCTGATGGAACGGATGGTAGCCAACCAGACAATTACCCTGGATAGCGACACCTATACGTTGGGCCGCCGGCAATTCGAGCAGAATTTGCGTGACATCCTAAAACAGGCGCGTGATGCTGGCGTGAACGTGATAATCAGCGACCTGGTCAGCAACGTCCGGGATATCAAACCGTTTGTTTCGGTCGCGACAGAAGCACTCCCGCCAGCGGAGACTATCTATCGTGAAGGAGTGAATCTGGAAAAGAAGCAGGACTATGATGGCGCCCGCAAAGCCTACGTATACGCCAAGGATCTGGATGCACTACGCTTTAGAGCTTCGGAAGATTTCAATCAAGTTATCAGTGATGTTGCGGCGGAATTTGAAGTGCCAGTTGTGCCCATGAAAGCATACTTCGAAAAAGCTTCGCCGAACGGTCTCATCGGCAACCATCTCATGCTCGAGCATCTGCACCCAAACCTGGATGGCTACTTTCTCATGGCCGATGCTTTCTTTGATGCCATGCGCCGCGCCGAGCTGATAAGCACTGAGTGGGACCCGGCTCGCATTCGCGCGCCTGAGTATTATCGCGAAAAGTGGGGATTCACTGAGCTGGACAAAGCTTATTCGGACATTCGCATTGAGATTCTGAAGGGAGGCTGGCCCTTCAAACCCAGGTCTGCGCCCAATCGCGCGATGCTTGCCTATCGCCCGAAATCGAGAGTCGATTCCCTCGCGTACAAGGCCTGGCGTGATGATAGCTTCAATCTCGAACACGCCCATGTTGAACTGGCTGAGTATTATGAAGGACAGGGCGACTTTCTGAAAGCTTATGAGGAATATAAAGCGCTGTCCTTTATCACGCCGCTGAATGACTCACCGTACCTGCACGCCGCTGACATGTTGATCAAAGCCCGCGAACTTGGCCGCGCTTTGCCATATCTTCACGAGGCGCTCGAATTGGGAGAATCGGCGTTTGCCAACAAGTGGATAGGTCAAATCTACCTGGACAGCGGCCGCACGCAGGAAGCGTTGCCATTTCTGGAAAAAGCGGCCAAACTGGCGCCGCAGGACGCGCAGCTTATCTACAATCTTAGCGGCGCTTATGCGCTTGACCGTCAGTATGAGAAAGCGAAGCGCTATCTTGATATTCTGGCAGAACTCCGACCAAATTTTCCCGGCGCCGCAGACTTGCGGCAACAGCTCGATAATTTATAAACGCAGACATGACCAATCTGAAGGAAGCCATGACTCATTCCAAATCACTGCTGCATCTATCGGCACATTTGTTGAGGCCACTGCTTGTGGCTTGCGCGCTGCTTGCGCTGGTTTCGACAAGCTGCAGTCAACCCTCGGCCGAGCCACTCGACTGGGCTGAAGGCGCCGTCTGGTATCAAATTTTCCCGGAGCGCTTTCGCAACGGCGATGCGCGTAACGACCCCACGAAGGCTGAGGTCTTCGCAAACCGGCCGGAACCCTGGCAAGTGCACCCCTGGACCTCGAACTGGTACAAGATGCAACCCTGGGAACAGGAGCGCGGACTTAAGTTCTATGATGTGGTGTTTGACCGGCGCTATGGCGGCGACCTGGTGGGCGTGATAGAAAAGCTGGATTACCTGCAGGACCTCGGCGTCGAAGTCATCTATTTCAATCCAATTTTTGAAGCACATTCTTTGCATAAATATGATGCCAGCACCTATCACCATATCGACAACAACTTTGGGCGTGACAGCAGCGGCGACCTGGAGGCTATCGCCGCAGAGACTGAGGACCCGGCCACGTGGTCCTGGACCAGCGCCGATAAGGTCTTTCTCGAGCTCATTCGAAAGGCGCACGAGCGGGGGATTCGCATCGTCATAGATGGCGTATTCAACCATTGCGGCCCGGAATTCTGGGCATTCCGCGATGTCGTCGCCAGGCAACAAGCATCGCGCTATCATGATTGGTTCGATGTAATTCGCTGGGATGATCCGGCCACACCTGACACAAATGAATTTGACTATCATGGCTGGTGGGGCTATAAGGGACTGCCGGAATTCAAGGAGAATGAAAATGGCCTGGCGCCGCCTGTGCGAGAGTACATTTTCAACATTACCAAACGCTGGATGGATCCGAACGGCGATGGCGATCCTTCGGATGGCATCGATGGCTGGCGACTCGATGTTGCCAAAGACGTCACACCGGTTTTCTGGGAGGAGTGGTACCGGCATGTGAAATCTATCAATCCCGATGCCATTACTGTCGGCGAAATCTGGGAGGAGGCTGCCGACTGGATTGAAAGCAAGCGGTTTGATTCGCTCATGAACTATCCTGTTGCATTTGCCATGGTCGACTTTTTTATCGATCAGAAGACAAAGATAACCGCAAGCCAGTTTGATTCGGCGCTGCACAGGCTGCGCACCACTTATCCGCAGCAGACAAACCACATCCTCATGAACCTTATCGACAGTCACGATACCGACCGGGTCGCCAGCATGGTCTTAAATCCTGACCGAAATTATGACAGACAGGCTGGCCTACGGGATAATCCGCAATATGATCCCACCAAACCGGATGAGGCGGCGCAGCGGATTCAGCGCTTGATTGCGGTTTTTCAATTCACCTACACTGGCGCGCCGACAATTTACTATGGCGACGAAGCTGGCATGTGGGGCGGAGATGACCCGGATGACCGCAAGCCCATGGTCTGGTCTGATCTCGAGTATGAAGACGAAACTTACGAAACCGTCGCGCCGCACATGAGTCGGGCAGACAAAGTCGCATTTCAACAGAGCATGTTCGACCATTATCAGAAACTGGCAGGGATCAGACGCCAGAACGCGGCTCTGCGTCGCGGCACCGTGGAAACAGTTATGGCAGATGATCAAAGAGATCTTTACGGTTTTGCGCGCAAGTTTGACGACAATGAGATCGTGGTCATTTTCAATAATTCGCACGAGGCGCATACCGTCAACATCGATATTGCCTGGCCAGATGGCGCCGTGGCGATGGAGTTGCTGCAGGGCGCGGAGCACGCGGTGCAACAGGGTGAAGTTACTTTGACAATCGCTAACAAGTCTGCTGTCATACTGAAGCGGACGTGACAATCATGGGTTTGAAATCGGAGGGAGCATGACATTCATCGATTATACCATCGTTGTTGTCTATATTGGCGCCATGGTTCTGATCGGCCTGTATATGCAAAGGCGGGCCTCGAAGAACATCGATGCCTACTTTTTGGGCGACCGCAACCTGCCCTGGTGGGTGCTGGGCGCTTCCGGTATGTCGTCCAATCTCGATGTCAGCGGCACCATGATCAATACGGCTTTCATATTTGCCCTCGGGGCCACAGGATTTTTCGTTGAAATTCGCGGCGGCGTCACGCTGATTATGGCGTTCTTGATGATCTTTCAGGGCAAATGGAACCGTCGGGCGCAGGTCATGACCCTCGCCGAATGGATGCACTTCCGTTTTGGCAAAGAAAGGGACGGCGACGTCGCCCGCGTCATTGCTGCCATCTCCGTCATCATCGTTACCATAGCCATGATCACCTATTTTGCCATCGGCTCCGGCAAGTTTATCGCTGAGTTTCTTGGCATCCCATCATTCTGGGGACTGTCGTCAGATTTCTGGGCGGCCACACTCATGATTGTGCTGGCCATGATCTACACGGTCGCCAGCGGCCTTTACGGCGTGGCCTGGACGGATGTGTTCCAGGGTTTTCTCATCTTCGGCACGATCATTTTTGTCTGCGTGATGGCCTTCACCCAATTTACGCTGCCTGATACGTTTGAAATTTCCGTGCCCTTGCGCGACGGCGGCTTCAAAGCCATCGAAACCACGCGGGAAGCCTGGACCAGCATTGTGCCGCCCTGGAAGATGGATTTTGGACCTGAGACCACGTACTCCATCTACAATCTGTTCGGCATCGCCATTCTGTTCTACCTGATAAAAGTGACCATCGAGGGCAGCGGCGGCACCATGCAATATATGATTCAGCGCTATTTTGCTGCCCGCAGCGACCGTGAATCCGGCTTGCTTTCGCTGTTTTGGACCAGTCT
>CAZVSL010000194.1:0-5817 GCA_964629935.1 uncultured Calditrichaceae bacterium
AGCGGATCATCGGGCAGGACGCCATATTCTCGCTGAGTGTACTGTCGGTACGCCTGCTCCAGCCGCTGATAAGCAGCGTAGTCCAACTCTGATTCCGGAATTTGCCCGGTGGGTACGTATTCCCTCAGCTTCACAGCAGTGACCGATGAACTATCGTGCGTGCTGCTCATGGTGACTGTGAGATGCCCGACTGAGCGCGCACGCGGCGCAGCCATAACGACCGTGCTCTTGAGCTGGTTCTGCAGACCATGAATTTGCACCAGATCACGCACAGGCTGCCGCCCGGGCGCACTGATGATAACATCCAGAGCATCGATTTGGCGTGCAAGCCGGAGATTGGCGTCGAAGTCGAGATGGTTTACAGCGACGATCAAATCGCAGTCGTGTCTGATTTGTGCGACCACTTTTGTTAGCGCCTCCATTACCGGCTTGAGCTGCAACCCCTGCAATCTTTCTGTATGAATCGACTGCTGCATGTCTGGCGCCAGCACACCGACGATACCGATGGCATAGCCGTTTTTGCGCACAATTTTGTGTGTGGCAAGAAAAAGTTGCCCGGATCCAGCCGTGACATTTGTTGCCAGGAATGTGAAGTCCGGATGTGCCTGACTCAGACGTTCCAGGTTGGTTGCGCCGTAGGCGAAATCAAGGTTGCCGACGGCGCCGGCTTGTAATCCCGCCTGCACCAGCGTGTTGAGCACAGTTGCGCCGCTATCCACCCGCGACAGATAGTGATAGGACAGCATATCGCCGGTATCGACAAAAAGGACGCTTTCCGGATTCAGAGTGTCCCGCTCGACAATTGCCTGAACCGTAGCAGCCACCCGCACGGCATCACCGTGTTACTGCGCCTCCTCGCTTCTGATATAACCGTTAATGCCGCCGGTAAACAGCAGGTGCAGCGCATCCTGGGCGATCAGATTTGTGGTCCGGAGAAGAAGGCTGAGCAGAAGGAGTAGGATTGGTTTCACGTGATCTCTATTCGCCAATAATCTTAACCATGGCCCGCTTTCGTCGCCGGCCGTCGAATTCGGCGTAGAAGATCTGCTCCCAGGGACCGAAGTCAAGCTTGCCGTCCGTGATTGCGACCACGACCTCGCGGCCCATGATTTGCCGTTTAAGATGGGCGTCGCCGTTGTCCTCGCCGGTGAGGTTGTGGCGATAATGCGAGGTCGGTTCGTGCGGCGCGAGCTTTTCCAGCCAGTCATCGTAGTCCTGTAGCAAGCCGCTCTCGTCATCGTTGATATAGACGCTGGCTGTGATATGCATGGCGTTAACCAGCACCAGACCTTCCTGCACGCCACTTTTTTTGACCAGCTCTTCTACTTTTGGTGTGATATTGATGTAATCGCGTCGTTTGGGAATGTCGAACCAAAGATGTTCAGTCAATGATTTCATCGTATCGCCTCCGTTGGTATATGGTTTAGAGATTCCGGGTTTTCCCGGGTTTAGAGGTTCAGGGGTTCCGATAACCTGGGAGTGCAATACTTCAGTATTGCGCGTCTTTAAGCTTCTGCGTCACCACAACCAACCCAAAAAAACTTGAAACACTAAAGTGTTTCACTCCCGCGCGCGCCGGTTTACACGGTGTTTGGTTAGCCACACGAGATTAGAGTCTCAGATTTTCTACCTCGATCAGCGAGACCTCCGCCGGTGCGCGGCAGCGCAACGGTACGCTCTTGAAGCCCAGACCATTGTTGATGTTAACCAGCATCTGGTCTACAACATAGATGCCGTTGAAATACGGCGACTCCATTTTTGCCGGAGTAAGCGCCAGCCCGAAAGGACGCGCAATCACTTGCCCGCCGTGGGTATGGCCGGCAAGCAGCAAATGGTAACCACGTTCGGCCGCCAACTCAATAATCGATTCCGATGGTTGATGCGTCAGAACGATATCTATGTCGCCACGGGGTTGCTGCCCCATAAGAAAATTGATATTGTCCAGGTTGGGACGCTGGTTATACGCATTGGTGATGAAAGTAATGAGCACAGTGCCCCCGCGCACCATGACAAGCTGGTTCTTGTCATGCAAAGCTGTGATGCGATTTTCCAGCAGCGCCTGTATCACCTGCGCCGGACCGCGCTCGATATCGTTATCGCCCAGGCAGGCGAAAACGCCATGTCTTGACCGGATATTGCCGAGCAATGACGCAGTTTGTGGCAAATCTTCCTGCATACTGCCCAGCACATCGCCGCTAAAAAACACGATATCCGGACCCAGGCGGTTAACCTTGCGAACGTAGCGTCTCAGCCTGCGTTGCCCCGTGCGCCTGTCCCGTTGGATGTCGCTGATATGGACGATTCTCAGGCCGTTCATCTCAGCCGGAATATTGCTTGCCGGCAGTATGTGGCGAGCTATGCGTACGCGCGTGCTATCTCCGATGACGCGAGCCAGAATATACAACAGAATCACGCCAAGGACGGCCAAAACCACCTGATATTGTACTGTGTACCATTTGCTGCGCATCTGATCGAAAATCGGATAGAGCGGCAGCTTGACAAAATCGATCAGCAGCAACCAGGGCACAACTTCGATGAGCAGGATAACGCCAATCCAGAAAGGATAGCCCAGAACCAGGTCAACCAGGCGGTTGCCGCGCGTGAAATCTTCACCCGGCGTACCTTCCAAAAAATAGAGCAGGAGCAGCAAGGGTGGATAAAAATTGCAGAACAAACCCGCGCACAACAGGCCAGTCATGATTTTTTGGTCTGGAAAAGGTAGAAGCGCCGTCAACGCATCATAAAGCTTTGCGCCGACGTAAGTATAAGCAAGAATGGCCGCAGGCCAGGTGGTCAGGAGCATTTGCAGGAAACGGGGCATCAGCAGCCTAATCCTTCCACGTAGCCTCGGAAATCGTATGAACTGCCTTCTCCCACAATGATAGTGGCGCCGGCCAGGCACGGTCTCTGGCGCGCCGCAAGTAGATAATCTGGGCGGCGTGATAGAGATTGTGCTGGGCGATATGCTTGACAGCATAGTCAAGCGAGAACCTGTCTTTTAGCAGCCGGGAAACGGAGTCGGTTAAGATATGCTTGACAGCATAGTCAAGCGAGAACCCTCGTTTTGCCTCCGGCCCCTTGTGCTCCTGCAACAAGGCTGCATCATCTCTTGCCGCTCGAACCAGACCAACAATATGCTTCGCAGACTGATGCAGCGCATCCTGAATAGGGCTGAGCTCATTCTTTCCCGGGTCTGCTGCAGCCGCACCGAATCCCATTTGCTGCAGATGCCAGCTTTCAACCCGAATAAGATGGCGGCATATTTCAGCGATGCTGCGCGATTCCGGCGCCGGTTGCCATCGCAAATCTTGCTCAGGAATGCCGGCAATGGCGGCCATGAGCAAATCGCAGGTCAACTGGTAGATTTTAACGGCTTGGTCGATGTTTGTACGCTGCAAAAGGATCCTCCCTCTGGTCTAATGATTCATGGACTTTGTAGCGCATCGGTATGCCATAGCAAGCAAAAATGCAAATAATAGATGAGTAATATAGCCGCGCTGAGAAATAATGAATTGATGGATCTTCTGGACTCCCTGCTTACAGCCGGATTCTGTGGCCGAAACAGTGCGTTGCGATATCATTCTTGCCAGTACGGCTCCAGTTCTACGCCCAGGCCATCAGCCAGACGGTTGACGAAGGCGTAGTAGCCGGTGATCTGGTTGATATCCAGGATAGCGGTATCGCTGAAACCTGCCTGCCGCAGGGACGCGACGTCAGCTTCCTGCATCTGCCACGGCTGAAACGTGAGTTTGTACACATAATCGAGCATGGCCCGGTCCGTCGTTGAGATGTCTGCCTGCCGGTAGTCCTGTACAAGCTGTTCCACCAGATCATCATCTTTGATAAGCCGACGGAGACCCGCTCCGTGGTGCTGAATTCAGTAGTGACACTGATTTGCAGCCGAAACTACGACGGCAATCATTTCGCGCTGGTAACGTTTGAGCGGCGATTTGCCATACATCAAAGTTCGGTAGAACTGGTAATGGCCCTCCAGCGAAGCCGGATTCAGGCTGTGGATCTTCAGGATGTTGTCGACTGTTCCGTCCGGGTTCTCATGACTGTCATAGAATTTTCTGAGCTTTCCCTGCGACTCATCCTCTGTTATCATTTTTATCCAGGCCATGCTGTGACTCCTCACATTCTCAATTTGCTCTTCAAGAGTATAACGCGTTTGGCTCACAAAATCTATAATAATCCATTTGTGATTCAGCCGGGTTTATGAATTTTTCAGGTTAGAGCAGGCGTCTAATCCGGATCAAATCCCTTGCGGCGCTTTTTGTTTTCCAGAATACGTTTGTACAGCTTGCCCTGCTCTCGTTGTTTGCGGCGCTGCTCAACGTAGCCGCTTTTGCTGTGCTTGGTTTCGAGAAATTCCAGCTCTCTCTGGATTTTCATATAACTATCATACCGTTCACGGTTCAGGTCGCCTTCTTCCATAGCGTTGAGCACGGCGCATTTGATTTCTTTCGTATGCGAACAGTCAGAGAAATGGCATTGCTCAGCCAGCTCCTCGATATCCGGAAAGGTCTCGGCTATGCCTTCGTCAGCGTGCCACAGTTGCAGCTCCCGAATGCCGGGGGTGTCGATCATACAGCCGCCGTCCGGCACGACGATGAGCTCGCGGCGGGTCGTCGTATGCCGGCCCTTCGAGTCTTTGTTGCGAACCTCCTGGGTCTTTTGGATCTCTTGCCCGACAATCCCGTTGATCAGCGTTGATTTGCCGACGCCGGAGGAGCCGATAAAAGCGTAGGTTTGCCCGCTCCGGATCAGCTTCTTCAGCTTGCGCATACCCTTGCCGGTGGCGGCGCTCACGGTCAGCACCTCGATATCATCAGCGATTTCCCGGGCCGCAGCACGCTTTTGTTTTACGCCTTCGCCGATATCAGCTTTATTCAAGATCACAACGGGCTGAGCGCCGCCTTCATGTACCAGTACCAGCGTCCGTTCCAGCCGCCGCGGGTTGAAATTATCGTCCAGGCTCTGCACCACGAAAATGACATCGATGTTGGCGGCCAGCACCTGCTCGTTAAACTGCTTGCCGGCGACCTTACGGGAAAGCTTGGTGCGTCTGGGCAGAAAGTCATGGATAATAGCTTTCGCATCTTCTTCAAATAGCTGGATGACGACCCAATCGCCAACTTTTGGAAGATCCGCCGGCGATTCCATCTGGTGCAGCATGCGCCCGGTTACCTCAGCGCTAACCTCACCGATACGGCTCAGAACGGAATAGCGGTCGCGGTTTTCAACCGCAACACGGCCAACATCAAAGCCATCTTGCTTGTGTTGCTTGAATGCTTCTTCAAAGTGAGATGACCAACCGAGTTGTTTGAGATCGAACATTTTTTGATATGGAGGTTAGGGCGCCGGAGAAGGAGTAACTGTTCGGCGGGCGCCGTTTCCATGTTCATCCGACACCAGAATTCCACCGCGCAATTTGATGATCCGGTCGCAGCGGTTCGCCAGCTCCAAATCATGAGTTGCGACGATAAGCGTGGCGCCACGCGCCTGGTTCAGCTCAAAAATCAGGCTTTCGACTTTGTCACTGGTCTCTGCGTCCAGGTTGCCGGTGGGTTCGTCTGCAAACAAAACCCTGGGCTCGTTGATAAAGGCACGGGCGAGCGCCACACGCTGTTGCTCGCCGCCGGAAAGCTGAACCGGATAGTGATTGTGACGCTCGCTCAAACCGACTTCGTCCAGCAAATCCCGGGCTCTTTGGTACACGTTATTCTCGCCGCGCAGCTCCAGGGGCACCATGACATTCTCGAGCGCTGTCAAGGTTGGCATCAACTGAAAGTTCTGAAAAACGAAGCCGAGCGT
>CAZVSL010000194.1:5827-7396 GCA_964629935.1 uncultured Calditrichaceae bacterium
GCGCCCGGCCGTCTTCATCGAGTGAATCAAGGGGGGTTCCATTCAGGACGACGCGTCCGGTTGTTGGCAGATCCAGTCCGGCGCACAGGCCCAGCAGGGTTGTCTTGCCGCTGCCCGAAGGGCCGACAATGGCGCAGGATGATGCTGTATCGATTTCGAATGAAATATGGTCCAGGACCATGAGTTGTCGGTCGCCACTTCTGTAGGACTTGGAAAGATTTTCTACGCTCAGAATCGATGTCATATACGAGTTACCACTTTTTTGAATTGAAACTTGTGCCAGATTTTTTTGTTACATTAAAAATCTATGAAGAAAGAACAGACGTTTCCCGGCCAGAAAATCGTATGATCATAATGATTTGTTCTGTAATCATCAACACGAACTGTGCCAAGAAAAAGGGGACATGACATGCGAACTTTAGTAAACCGCACCGTGCGTTTTGTTTTTGTCGTCACTTTTTTTCTTCTCTTTCAATTGCTTCCGCAAGCCTCAGCTCAGAACAGCAAAGCTGAATCGGCCAAACTGAAAGATAGGAAAATTGATAAAATTAGCAAAACAATTCTGTTTTTTGGCAACAGCCTCACCGCCGGATATGGCGTTGGTGAGCCACGCGCATTTCCAAACTTGATTCAGCAGAAGATCGATTCGCTGGGCTGGCATTTCAATGTGGTCAACGCCGGCCTGAGTGGGGAAACCAGCGCTGGCGGCCTCCGGCGTATTGGCTGGCTGCTGCGGCAAAAGGTGGACGTTTTTGTACTCGAGCTGGGAGGCAACGATGCCCTGCGCGGTATGGATTTGAATGTGACCCACCGAAATCTGCAAGGGATCATCGACAAAGTCAGGGTCGCTTATCCGAAAGCACAGATACTGATTGCCGGTATGCAGGTGCCGCCCAATCTGGGGCAAAAATACACGGCGCAATTTCGTGACTTGTACCACTCGCTGGCCAAGACCAATGATGCCGTGTTGATCCCGTTCTTGCTGGAAGGCGTCGGTGGTGTGGCAGAGCTAAACCTGCCCGACCGAATACATCCGAATGCCACGGGTCACCGCATTATTGCCGGGAACGTCTGGCAGGTGCTGAAGCCGGTCTTGCAGGAAATGCGGGAGCAGTGATTTATCACAATCTCATTCGCTTCTTTTTTGACTAACCCGACCTATTCCCAGCGCGGCCAAGCCGCATGGGCCGATTTCCTTCTCATTTTTTTGCATTTTATTGCAAAGGATGAGAAGGAATAACATAAAGATGCGCTTCGCTTAAGGAAAGTCTCCGCTCAACAACAGCGGAGCTGAATCCCGAAAGCCTTCGACGAAAGCATTCGGGACAGTCACTATTTCGCTACGTCTCTGTAAATGATGTTTGTGAATTTTTCAGGCTAAAGGTGTGGGTTCATTCAGATGCACCATCTCCGGATTCCCGTGTTGCTTCCGGGATATCCTCGGTAACGCCTTCTTGCCATTGCAAGAACTCATCGATATCCCGTTTGATCGAGCGCAACACGAAGCCGATGACCGTGGCATCATCCAGGAACCCGCTGATCGGTATGAAATCCGGGATAAAGTCAAAC
>CAZVSL010000194.1:7406-10373 GCA_964629935.1 uncultured Calditrichaceae bacterium
GCAGCGATGGCAAACACCACAGTTTGCCACGGCATCGGGTAGTCGCCGCGGCGCCATGCCCGTAGCATGCGAATCAGGGCCTGCAAATCGAACCAGATGCTATTCAACATTTTCTGATGCCGCTCCGCTTTTGACATCGCTTCGTCGAGCAGATGGCCGGTCTTATCGCGGTCTTTGGCGAACTCCCGCGCCATTCTCTTTGCGCTTTCAAAACCAGCCGGTCCGTTTGAGGCGCCCTCGAGATTGCCTTCGCCTGAATTATAGTTTCTATCCATTGTCTTGACTTGCCGTCTCCGGTTTCCGTGATAAGCCATCGACGCCCTGCAGTCCCGTGAAGTCTGCGCCCGCCGGTTTCTGGAATACACGCAGATCGAACTGCGGTACCACAGCCAGGATGTGGTCGAAAATGTCTGCCTGGATAGCCTCGTAATTAGCCCAGGCGATGTCTTTGCTAAACAGGTAAAGCTCGATGGGCAGGCCTTCAGGCGTGGGCTGCAGTTGCCGCACCAGCAACGTCATATCCTGTTTCACCATAGGATGGTTGCGCAGATATGCGTTGACGTAAGCCCGGAAGGTGCCGATGTTGGTCATGCGCCGGCCATTGACCAGGCTGGACAAATCAACTCTTGCCACCTTGTTGAATTCAGCCAGCTCCTGCTTCTTACGCTCGATGTACTCACTGATATATTTGATCTTGCCAAAGCGGCGGAGCATTTCTTCATCGCAAAACTTGATGGTGTTCATATCGATGTTGACCGCCCGCTTGATGCGCCGACCGCCGGAGAGCTGCATGCCCCGCCAGTTCTTGAATGATTCGCTGATCAGCGCATAGGTGGGAATGGTTGTGATGGTCTTATCCCAATTCTGCACTTTTACCGTCGTTAGCGTGACTTCCAGCACGTCGCCATCGGCGCCATAATTCGGCATTTCGATCCAGTCACCGTGAGCTATCATTTTGTTGGCGGTCAGTTGAATGCCGGCGACAAAGCCCAGGATGGCATCTTTAAAAATGAACATCAGCACAGCAGTGAGCGCGCCGAGACCACTAAGAAAATAAAGCGGCGTTTTCTTCAGAAGAATAGAAACGACAAAGATTCCAGCCAGGAAAAAGATAATGAGCTTGACAACCTGAACGAATCCCCGAATCGGAATTTCTTTTGAAATCTCAAAGGTACGGTAGATGTCAACTACGCCGTTCAGAAAAGCATCGATTACCAGGGCAACAATGACGACCATGTAGATAACCACCACGTCCGTCACCACGGTGATCACATTGCCCAAACCGCTCAGCGCCACCGGCGCCAGCACATAGATAACCAGCGCCGGGGCCAGATGCGCCAGTCGATTCAGCACTTTGCGGCGCAGAAATGCATCGTCCCAGGTTGTGCGAGTGCGCGCAATCAGGCTGGAAAGCAGAGACAGAATGTAGCGTTTTGCCACCGTGTTGGCGATGGCGCTGACAATCAGTACCGCCAGAAACGCCAGGGCCCGCGCTGCATAAAAAGCCAGCTCCGGATCAACGCCGCTGGAAGTCAGCCAATCTTGAATGAAGTCTAACATAGATAATTGCGTTAAGTGAGCAGTGTTCCTGCAAACACGTTAAATGTCGCAGGATGGGTTTTTGCCGTGTGACCATCCGTTTTTTGTTGCCCTTACAACAATCACAACAAGGGAACAAGAGCCGGACGCTCAAAGCCTGAACCTACTAAGTAAAGCAACAGATGGCAAATTCGCAATCAGAAAAATGGGGAAAGCAGATTCCGAGTGAGGCAGCGTCGTCTTTTTGGGCAGAAAAATGAAAGATTTCCTTAATCAAAACAATCTATTATATAAAGACCAATCGAGAACATAGGGGCTTTTTCCTCCCACATAACGTATAAAAAGCCACCTGTCGTCGACCTGACCTTCGGGAACCAGGCCACACAGGTGGCTTTTTCGATCAGTGTCGGACTCGAGTACAGGATTCCGCATTGAGGGGTGACAGATTCCTGTTGTCAACCACAATCCGTTTTGTACTTTCTCTTTATGGAGAGACAGAGAAGATATTTAAGTCTGAGTGTTGGGCGATGAGCTCAAAATCCGAATCACAATGGAGAAGCTGGCAGGAATAATCTATGGCTAAGACTGCTATTGTGGCATCGATGGCTGAAATGGTTATGCCTTTACGGCGCAACCTAAAGCTCAGATCGGCGCCGTGCCACCAATGTCGTTCTTCCATCTTTAGCCAATGCAGTGCTCTTAGCCGAGCTTCTGTTTCCGCGCGCTCCTTCTCATTTCTGGCGCCCTGAACAAGTTCCAATAACATCGGTCCGGCGATGGCAACAAGGTCCTGCCTTAGCAGAATAGTTATACATTTCTTGAGTTCAGCAAAATTCTTGCGAGCAAAAAAACAAATCCAAGCGCTGGTATCTACCAGAACTAAATTCCCGGATGCAGCCATTAATCTTCCTTTTTCAGGCCGTGCTTTTCAGTTCGTCGCAGCCGCAGGTGCTTTAGTTCATCGAGAGAAAGTTCCAGAAAATCACTGCCACCCAAAGAAATGAGTTCTTCTCTATAACGTGCGCGGATAAGCTCTTGTAGCGCGGTATGTATCGTCTCTTTCTTGGTTTTGGCCTGCGTGATTTCCATAGCCTCTTTGAGAAGCTGGTCGTCAATATCGACTAACGTTTTCATGAGTAGTTCCGGTTAATGAGCTCTACAATATATATAAATATATGACAACATATATATCAATGCAAGTCAAAATGAATTATACTTTCAGACAATGGTAAGTAATGCTGACCTCCCTACTTCAGCAAAACCAACTTCCTTACCAGCACAATGCCAGCCCGAGCCGGCGCCTGAACAACCATCCTGCAAAAATAAGTCCCTGAAGTGACAGGCACGCCGCTATCGCTTCTACCATTCCAGATGCTGAAATGGGTACCAGCGGGCATCTCCCGGCGCTCGAGCAGCCGCCGCACAAGC
>CAZVSL010000195.1:0-10343 GCA_964629935.1 uncultured Calditrichaceae bacterium
ATAATGAAGACCAAACAATGACAATCTTGAATCCAAACACAGGAGAGCATCATGCCAAAATCTAAGCAAGGTGACACGGTAAAAGTGCACTACACCGGAAAGGTCAAAGACGGCGAGGTTTTCGACAGCTCCTTTGACAAGGAGCCGTTGCAATTTACGCTGGGTGAAGGACAGGTAATCCAGGGTTTTGAGAAAGCAGTGACAGGTATGGAGCCGGGAGAAACCAGGACAGCCAATATTCCGACCGAAGAAGCATACGGACCCGCCCGTGACGATCTCGTCGTTGAAGTGGCCCGCGACGACATCCCGGAACACATCGACCCGAAGACCGGACAGCGGTTGGAGGTGCAACAGGCGGACGGCCGAAAAGTGCCGGTAACGGTCACCTCGGTTTCCGACGAAAAGGTGACCCTGGACGCCAATCATCCGCTGGCGGGCAAGAAACTGACTTTCGACATCAAGCTTCTGGAGATCGTATAGGCAGCTTTTTCGTGATTCAATATGTTATGCTGATGGCAAGGGGTGTAGCCACAAACCCCTTGCCCGCTCAGCATGAATATATAGCCAGCATCTGCTGTTTGGCAACACGCGGAACAAGCTCTCGGTCCATCCATCTTGCTGTGCATTCATGCGAACCCCAATCTTAGCCTGACCCAGGAAAACAAGCTCAAACTCACAGACGACCCAAGCAACAAAGCAAAACAGCACACTTTGAACCATTGAACCCTGAACCTTGACTGGAGGCCCTTCGTGCAGATCGTCACCCTGACCATGAATCCGACAATTGATACAAACGCCACGGTCAAGCAAGTCATGGCTGACCAGAAGTTACGTTGTGGCGAACCCAGGCATGAACCTGGCGGCGGCGGCATCAATGTCTCGCGAGCCATCATGAAGCTGGCGGGAAAGTCGCGCGCGGTCTTCACCGCCGGTGGTGCGAATGGCCAATGGCTCAAGGAGCTCCTGACGCAGGAAGAAATCGCACAAACACCGATTCCAATCGCAGCTCTGAGCCGTGAGAATTTCACGCTCTTCGAGGAGACCAGCGACAAGCAATATCGCTTTGTGATGCCGGGTCCGAAACTGAGCAAGCAAGAATGTGAGCGCAGCCTTGACACCATACGCAAAATGGACCCGACGCCGGAGTACATCATTGCCAGCGGCAGCCTGCCGCCGGGAGCGCCACAAGATTTTTACGGCCGGGCCGCCTTGCTGGGAAAGGAACTGGGCGCCCGGGTTATCATCGACACAACCGGCGAGCCGTTGCGGCATGCTGTGGAAAAAGGCGTCTTTATGGTGAAACCCAACATGCGCGAGTTAAAACAACTAACACAGAAAGAAATCGCAGACGAAGCTGAAATGCAAGAAGTGGTCGGGGACATCGTAGGCAACGAACGCAGTGAGGTGGTGGTCGTTTCCCTGGGGGCTGGCGGCGCTTTTATGGCCACAGGGGATGCGAGCAAATATCTGCGTGCGCCCACGGTCCAGATCAAAAGCAAAGTCGGCGCCGGCGACAGCATGGTGGCCGGCACTGTGCTGAGTCTGGCGCAAGGTCGTTCTCTGGTTGAATCCGTCCAATTTGGCGTTGCCGCTGGCGCCGCCGCTGTGATGACGCCGGGCACTGAGCTTTGCCGCCGGCAAAATGCAGAGAATTTGTATCGCAAGATGACATCAAATGAAAGACAGACATGAGGCGTTGGCATTAGAATCCAAATTCAAATTCGAAACAAATTTGAACGGCCAACAAACGCCTGACAACATCTCAAAACATGAAAGGAGATAATCATGGCAAAAGTAGCAATAAACGGATTGGGCAGAATAGGTCGCGCAGCTTTGAAGATCGTGCTCGACACACCGGAACTGGAACTGACCGCTGTAAACGATCTCGTCTCGCCGGACAACCTGGCGTATTTGCTGAAATACGATACGGTATATGGTCGCTACGACAGGGAAGTGGAACATGATGAAGATGGCTTGATTATCGATGGCAACCGATATTCTGTATTTCGTGAAAAGGATCCGGCCCGCCTGCCCTGGGGAGATCTCGGCATCGATATCGTGTTCGAATGCACGGGCGTGTTTACCAAACAGGAAGATCTGCAGAAACATATTCAGGCAGGCGCAAAGTATGCGGTCCTGTCGGCGCCGACCAAGAGCGAAGAGGTGGTCAGCGTAGTACACGGCGTCAACCAACCGGATGCGCCGGCGCAGATCATATCTTGCGCCAGTTGCACCACCAACTGCATCACGCCGGTTGCAGAAGTGATGGACAGACGCATCGGAGTGAGCAAAGCAATCATGACCACCATTCACGCTTATACTTCCTCGCAGGGCATTGTGGACGGCCCGCACAAGAAGATGCGCAGAGGCCGGGCGGGCGCTGCTAACTTCGTTCCCACTTCCACCGGCGCAGCCCTGGCGACAACCAAAGCCCTGCCGCAATATGAAGGCAAATTTGACGGCGTGGCCGTGCGCGCTCCGGTGGCGGTGGGTTCCATTGCCGATCTCGTCTTCGTGACAGAGAGAGAAACCAGCGTGCAGGAGGTCAACAAGATATTCAAAGATGAATCCGGAAGCGACAAATACCGGGGTATCCTTGGCGTTACGGAAGAACCTCTCGTGTCCTCGGATATCATCGAAGACCCACGCGCTTCAATTGTCGATTTAAGCATGACGCAGGTGGTGGACGGCGACCTCGTCAAGATCATGAGCTGGTATGACAACGAATGGGGTTATGCCAATCAGATGGTGAAGGAAGCAGCGCGCATGGTGCGGTAAGGGCGCGCATCCCCGCACGTAACGCGGGCTCTCAGGGTGTACCTGATATGCACACACCATAAGCAATCAGTGTGTGTCACGTACCGGAATTTCTCAAATCGGCGGTTGCACTGAAGCCCTTACGCGATGCTGTTAGACCGCTATATAGCTGTAAAAATAGGACTAATAAGTCCTCTATATTCTGTGGCACTACTCTTGCGATTATTGCCATGCAGGAGGAGAGATAAGAGGAACAATTGATTCAACGAGAACAATAATGAAAGTTTGATCCCAAAGGAGGTTTATTATGCCAGAGACCATGAAAACGTTCGTGATGGAGAAGATTGGCAAGGTCGGATTCCTGGAAAAGCCTATCCCCGAAGACCCGGGACCCAACGGCGCCATCATCAAAACGACCAAAGCGTTGGTATGCACCTCGGATACGCACACTGTTGACGGCGCCATCGGTGAAAAGGAAAATTTGACCCTCGGTCACGAGGCCGTTGGCATTGTGCACAGACTGGGCAGTGAAGTAAAAAGCGTGAAGGAAGGCGATCGCATAGCAGTCAACGCCATCACTCCTTGCTACAAATGTGAAAACTGTCTGCGGGGCTACACTTCGCAATGTCAGGAGATGCTCGGGGGCTGGAAATTCGCCAATATCAAAGATGGCAATTTCGCCGAATACTTCCATGTCAACGACGCCGAAGCAAACCTGGCATTGATTCCGGATGCCGTGACGGATGAAGCAGCAGCCTACACCACAGACATGATGTCCACCGGTTTTATGGGCGCAGAGCACGGCAATATTCCCATCGGCGGCATCGTGGCCGTATTCGCGCAAGGACCGGTTGGTTTGATGGCAACCGTGGGAGCAAAATTGGCAGGGGCGGCTCAGGTGATCGCCGTTGAAACCGTTCCGAATCGTCAGGAAATGGCCAGGCAATTTGGCGCCGATATCATCATCGATTTCAAGAAAGATGACCCGGTTGAAGCAATACTTGATCTGACCGGCGGGCAGGGCGTCGATACCGCCATCGAATCTCTGGGCGCAGAAAAGACCTTTCAGGATTGCATCAAAGTAACCCGCCCCGGAGGCACGGTTTCCAACATTGGCTATCACGGCAAAGGTGAGTTTGTCAAGATTCCGCGCATGGAATGGGGCGTCGGCATGAGCGACAAATCTATCCGCACCGGACTCTGCCCGGGCGGCAAAGAGCGCATGAAGCGCCTGCTGCGCCTGATCGAAACAGAAAGAGTCGACCCGACTCCGATGACCACACACACATTTGGCTTCGAGCAATTGGACAAAGCATTCGAAATGATGAAAACCAAAGAGGACAACATCATCAAGCCATTGATCAATTTCGAATGAAGTTCAGGAAGCCGGGGCTTTGCGGGTGTTACACCCGCAAAGCCTTGTGGTGTTCGTCAACGACTGCAAGCGAAAACTCTCTTTTGAAGGGCACCGTCAATGAATTTCAAAAACATATTAGTACCGGTTGATTTTAGTGAATTTTCAGATCATGCCGTAGAACACGCTCTGTTTCTTGCAGAGCAATATGGCTCACAAGTCACTTTTCTGCACGTCATCGTTGTCTTCAACCTGATGTACAGTGAAAGCACGCAGATGATTCCCGAGTATGAAAACATGGTGAAGGAAAAAGAGCGAGAGCAATATGAAAAGCTGGAGGCGTTTAAGGAGAAGGCTGAGAAACGCGGTGTGGCTTCCGACTTGCAGGTTATTCGTGCTTTCAAGGCGTCCGAGTCTATCCTGGAGTTTGTCAAAGAGAATGACGTAGAGCTTGTCGTTATCGGTACGCACGGCCGGACAGGGGTTAAGAAATGGATTTACGGAAGTGTAGCCGAAAAGATTGTACGTCTTTGCCCGTCTCCGGTGCTGACTGTGCAACAGCCTCTGACGAAGTCTGCATTTGAAAAGATATTGGCTCCGGTGGATTTTTCCGACTATTCCAAGAAGGCCGTCGAAACCGCACTATCTGTTGCCGGACAACTTAACTCTCAAGTCGAGTTTCTGCATGTAATTGTGGATCCGATTCCCTTAGGTTATTATGAGGCTGGCATTGAGGGTCTCTATACCATGGATACAGAGCTTAGAGAACGAACTTTGACCAGACTGAAGGCATTTATCGGGGAAGCGGAAGCAAACGCAACCTATACAATTGCTAATGGCGCGCCATATCACGAAATAACCGAACATGCACATGATGCGCAAATGGATTTAATAGTCATGGCTACCCGAGGCAACAGCGGTTTGAGCCACTTTCTCATCGGCAGCACGACAGAACGAGTCGTGCCCCTGGCGCCGTGTCCGGTCTTGACCCTGGAGCGGGATGGATAGTATGGCTTATTGTTACGGTCGTCGTGAATTTCTTTAGACAAAGAATTATAAAACTCGGCTGATGAACAAGATCGCTAAGATTACAACAGCACGGCAACACAGAAACTGGGCTGAATTGCACACAGCTAAATGGACAATAACGAAAATTCCACCCAACGGAATGTCGGTACGGTGATTTCGGTGCGAGGTAGCGTCGTCGATGCCTATTTCCCTCAGCGGCTGCCTTCGCTCTATAATCTGCTGCAGACAATGTCGTCATGAAAAAGACAATCAGAGATACACATCTTACGCAAAGACACTTTCTGCTTCCCAAACGATAAATCGCTGGCGATTCTCTTTCTGACCAAAGCCGCATTCAGACTGGTTTGATTACTTGCAGCCGTAGGATTTCACGGCAAAGAGCTAACGCCACGCGGCACACTGCACACTGCATCTGGGGATGCAGTGCGGCTGCGGCGGTCATTGCACAGAAGGCCATCGACGGCGTATTGGTGTTCTCTGATCCCAAATAATGTTTCCAGGAGCTGCAAAAAGGATGAATCATGGCTGAAACCGATTATCATCTTGCCCATCCCTGGGCGGTGAATTATGAAAAGATTCTGAAATTCCTCAATGTCTCGACCAAGGAGGGACTGAATGCACAGGAAGTTCAGCAAAGAAGAAAAAAGTACGGAAACAATCGACTCAGAAAAGCGAAGCGTCCCGGCGCATGGAAGATATTCGCTAGACAGTTCAAAAGTCTAATTATGGTGCTTTTGGTTGGCGCCACTGCCTTGTCCTTCATGTTGGGAGATTGGATCGAAGGCATGGCCATCGTGGCGGTCATCCTCTTGACCGTGGCTATCGGTTTTTTCACGGAAATCAAAGCTATTCGCTCGATGGAAGCGTTGCGCAAGATGAGCCGGGTAAAGGCCAACGTGCGCCGCCATGGCCAGATACAAGAAGTTGCCGCAGAAAAACTCGTGCCCGGAGATATTGTTGTGGTTGAAGGCGGCGATATCGTGACTGCTGACTTGCGATTGTTTGAGGCGAACAACTTACAGTCAGACGAATCCGCTCTTACGGGAGAATCTGTGCCGGTTGCCAAGACCACAGAGTCTTTGGCTGAAGATTCTGCCCTTGCTGATCGCAAGAATATGCTCTTCAAAGGCACGGCCGTGAGTAGCGGCTCCGGAGCAGGCGTTGTTGTCGCGACAGGCATGAATACTCAACTCGGAGAAATCTCGGAGCTTGTCGCAGAGGCCGAAGAAGAAACGACCCCCCTTGAAAAGCGTCTTGCCCAACTTGGCCATAAGCTGATTTGGATAACATTGAGTATTGCTGCGATAGTAGCTGTGCTTGGGACTATTCGCGGCAAAGATCTCTATTTGATGATTCAAACGGCCATCGCCTTAGCGGTTGCAGCTATCCCGGAAGGCCTGCCGATTGTGGCGACAGTTGCACTGGCCCGTGGCATGATTCGAATGGCCAAGCGCAACGCCCTTATCAACCGGCTAGCCTCTGTGGAAACACTGGGTGCGACGAATATTATTTTCACAGACAAAACAGGTACGCTTACCGAAAACAAGATGACCGTTAGCCGTTTTCATTTTGATTCAGGCAGAATCGACGTCAACAGCAAGGATGAACAACCAGACCGTGTCTTTTCCAAAGAAGAAAAATCAGTAGAGGGTGAGAGTCATATACTACTTCGGGAAGCACTAAAAATCGGCGTACTTTGCAGCAACGCATCTTTACCGGGGGAATCAGCAAAAGCTGAAGAGTCTGCGGTTGACGATCCTCTCGAAATTGCCTTGCTGGCGGCTGGCGCCAAAGCCCACATGTACCGGGTCAATCTACTCCAGGAAATACCAGAGGTACGGGAAGAAGCCTTTGACCCTGACACCAAAATGATGGCAACATTTCACAAGGAAAACGGTGAGTTTTATGTTGCGGTCAAAGGAGCCCCGGAAGCTGTGTTGGATGTCTGTACCTCTGTCTTCACCGGCAAAAACTCCACTGCACTGAACACCGAGGAAAAGCAAAAATGGCTTAAACATAACAACAGAATGGCTGAGGCAGGTCTGCGTGTTATAGCATTGGCCAGAAAGAAGGTCGCTGCCGCAGACGCAAAACCGTATAAAGATTTGGAATTGCTTGGCCTGGCAGGGTTGCTCGATCCACCTCGTGAAGAGATAGCAGAAACTATAGCAAAGTGCCGGCATGCCGGCATCCAAGTGATAATGGTAACCGGAGATCAACCGGTGACAGCCAAGAATGTCGCTGAAACCGTTCGCTTAACCGAAAACAATATTCAAGTGATTACCGGAAAGGATTTGAAGAGTGCTGACGAATTGTCGCGGGAGAAAAAAGATCAACTGTTGCAGGTGCCTGTCTTTGCCCGAGTTAGTCCAAAGCAAAAACTGGATCTCATTGCTATTCACCAGGAGAACGGCTCCATAGTTGCCATGACTGGTGATGGCGTCAATGATGCTCCCGCGCTCAAGAAGGCAGATATCGGCATTGCGATGGGCAAGCGCGGCACACAGGTCGCCTGCGAAGCTTCCGATATGATTCTAAAGGACGATGCCTTTTCGACCATCGTCATTGCCGTCGAGCATGGCAGGGTGATCTTTAGCAATATCAGAAAATTTGTGGTATTTCTTTTGTCAGGGAATGTGGGTGAAGTCCTGGCGGTTGGAACCGCAGCACTGCTGAATCTACCTTTGCCACTGCTCCCGCTACAGATATTGTTTATCAACCTGGTGATGGATGTGTTTCCGGCTCTGGCTCTGGGCATGGGAGGGGCCACAAGCGATACCATGCGGCAAGCGCCGCGAGACCCACATGAAGCCGTCCTGACCCAGCGGCATTGGTTCTCAATTGTCCTCTACGGTATAGTTATCGCAGCGCCAGTCTTAGGAATTCTAAATATCGGGCTGCATAGCTACGATGTGCCCCGGAACGATGCGGTTACATTATCCTTTCTAACATTGGCATTTGCTCGGCTATGGCATGTTTTTAACATGCGCGACAGTGAATCCCGATTCTTTAAAAATGAAGTGACTACCAACCCTCACGTTTGGGGCGCCATTACTTTGTGTACATTGCTGGTTCTGATGACAGTTTATCTTCCCGGTCTGGCAGAAATACTCGATGTAGTGAATCCCGGGCTAAGAGGCTGGCTCTTGATTTTAGGACTGTCTTTGACGCCCCTATTGGTGGGACAAGTCATGAAATATGTTTCGGTCAAAATCGATAAGAAGCTACCTTGAAGGTCTTAAGATGTTTGCAAAGAATGAGCTTATTAAAGCCTGATTACTGACCATGCAAGTAATCATGGGAGGGATCTCCGGTGCAATTCGCGTTCTGCTCGCCACGCCTTTGATGGGTGCAATCATTGTAACGGTGCAGATGCGCTCTATATAGACGATGTATTGGGAGAGCAGGTTGAAGTGCTGGGAACGCATTAGGCAGTGCAGCCAATACTCTAAAACGGTTGAGGCGAGCTCACCAAAGTTACAACCAAAACTTTTGCTTGACCTTGAACGAAAAAGTGATTAAGTTTGCGGCGATGTCAGTCGCGGGCGATTAGCTCAGTTGGTTAGAGCGCTGGTCTCACATACCAGAGGTCACTGGTTCGAATCCAGTATCGCCCACAGGTTGAGTCCTGAGGCATGCAGCTCACAACTCCGCCCACTTTCCCTCCCCCTCCCAAACCCGAATCGTAAATCGAAAATCCAGCTTCTCCCGCAGGCGCTTGTGTAACATCTCGCAAATATTCTCCACAGACGGATAATCCAGAAAGTCGTTGAGCGACTTGTGGTCATAGTCGGCGAGCACCTCCTGTACTGCACGTTTCATATCCGCAAAATCGATCACCATGCCGCCTTTATTCTCGCCTTCGATCACGACTTCAACTTTGTAGGTATGGCCGTGCAACTGGCCGCATTTCGGGTGACCAGGCAGGAAATGTGCACAATCTATGTGGTGGGTCGTACCAAGTTTCATGGTTTCAGAGCCATGGTTCATTACAGCTAAATTGTCATATCTATGGTAAGAAAAAAGCAAGTATTTTGCAAATTGTGTCTGACCGAAAACTCGATTATGTTGTCATTCCGGCATGCTTCCCGCTAAGAACATGCAGGACAAGCTCTAGCCGGAATCTACTGTTTCGGCATCCTCACGGTCTGCCTCTCACTCAGAGCATAAGCGCCTTCACAAAGCCGCTTGACTTCCCCGTCCCTTTGCACTTGTGATTCCCCGCTTTTTATCCTAGATTCTTCAAGACACGTTGTGACAAACCTATCCGAGGAGGGCACTCCCTTTGCGACTCAATCACCTGCTCATCGTCATATTTGCTTTCAATTCACTGCACGCGCAGCTCGAACAGCTCGAACAATCCCGCGCCGCCTACAACCAGGGAGTCGAAGCATATCGCGCCCAGAAGTTTGAAACCAGCCGCGAACATTTTGAGCGCGCTCTGAGCTTGCGACCCAACCATCCGGGCTTGATGGTGACCCTCGCCGGTATCAGCACCCTGGCGGGTGAGCACGAGCAGGCCATTGCGCTGTTGCAGCGCCTGGCCGACATGCAGGTTGTCTTCCCTATCGACGAGGACGCGGACTTCGATGCCATCCGCGAACGGCAGGAGTTTAAAGGCATTTTGCAAGAATTCGACCGAATCCGGCAACCCATCTCAAAAAGTGAGATTGCCCTTGAGCTGCAGGAGCGCGATCTCGTGACCGAGAGCGTGGCATTTGACGCACAGACGCAGACCTGCTACATCAGCAGCGTGCACAAACGTAAGATCGTTGCCGTAGATCAATCCGGTGTAGCACGCGATTTTGCAGATGCGCATGACGGCTTGTGGAGCGTCCAGGCTCTGAAGCTGGATGCGCAGCGCAACGTGCTCTGGGCCAGCACCAGCGCCATGGAACAGATGCGCGATTTCCAGCCCGCGCAGGACGGCAAGGCAGCTATCGCAGAGTTCGATCTGGAGACTGGGGCGCTTCGCAACCGCTTCGTGCTCGATGATGAAGACCAACACATCTTTGGCGATTTTATTCTGGCCTCTGATGGCAGGCTCATGGTCTCGGACAGCAAGCACAATGCAATCTACCGGCTGTCGCCGGAATCCGGCAAATATGAGATGCTCATCGCGCCGGGACATTTTGCGTCGTTGCAAGGGTTGGCTTTCTCTCCCGATGGGACCCGGCTGTTGGCCGCCGACTATTCGCAAGGC
>CAZVSL010000196.1:0-10306 GCA_964629935.1 uncultured Calditrichaceae bacterium
CGGCGCCCGCAGCCTGCGCGAGATGTTCTACGAAGATGATTTCAACATGCTGGCGCGAGAGAACGAGAACTTCACCTGGCACGTCGCTCTGTCCGAACCCCTGCCGGAAGACAACTGGACCGGCTACGTCGGTTTCATTCACCAGGTTCTGTATGACAACTACCTGAAAGACCACCCGGCGCCGGAAGATTGCGAGTACTACATCTGCGGCCCGCCCATGATGAACGCAGCCGTGATCAATCTGCTGGACAATCTCGGTGTTGAGCCTGAGAATATTATGTTTGATGATTTCGGAGGGTAAGTCTTTGCAGTTTTACAGGAGTGGCCGTTTCGGCGTCGGCGGCTTGCCAGAAGGTCTCTAAAACAAGATGGCGGACGATAACAGGGGTTGATTGTGAGGTTACACCGTTTGCACATTATGCAGTTCGAACGGTATATGTTGCTTATATAGTTCAAAGTCCTTATCAAATGTATATATTGGCAACCCGTGCGCCGTGGCAATGGCGCAGATCAAAAAGTCGGTATTCGAGCCTTGTATGCCTTTGCTTCGACACAAATTGAAGTAGCGAGCTGCAAGTTCATAGTCGTCGGTTCTGACTGGCATGTCGGGAAATGCGGCAAGCAACTGACGCAGGTGCTCAAACTGTTGTTGTGATTTGATGCCTGAGAGAATTTCCTGTCGGATTGGGCCAATCATTTGTACCCTGACTTCACTGATTAACTTACGCAACTCTCCGACATGCAACTCATCCGGCATCGTTTTTTTCCGTAACGCAAGTGACCAAACACAGGTGTCAACCAAAACCTTCATTGTACCCGGCGCTGTGTTTTATAGTCAAAATTTTCATCATACTCAATTTTGCCGAACGCGTGGATGACCTGCAATTGCCGACGTCTTTCGATGTATTCCTTTAGCGCCTCAGTGACTACCGCCCTCTTGGATTTATGTTTGCCAAGGCGCAAAGCTTCTTTAAGCAGGTTGTCATCCAGCGCCAAATTAGTAGGCATGGTTACCTCCGTTTACTTTATTTGTCATATTTGCCATTGACCAGGAAACCCCGCTGACCTTTTTTCTACTGCTTCATGTGCTCCGCAAATACTACAATGAAACATGCTTCAGTCGTCCAATTTATTCTCGCCCAGAGCAAATCCTCCGGCCCATCTCTGCATTATCGATGAGTCGACCGCTATTTGAATCTTGCAGCCCTTTCTCGATCATGCGCGCCAGCGCTAGTTCCCGCAGGATTTTATCGTAGGTACTATCATCCGGTTGTTGCTTAACAATATCGATTATGTGTTTTTTGGCGGGCGTCATTTTCGAGCTTCTCATTAGCTTAATCTCACCTGGCGCTGTGTTGTTAGTCAAGACCTTCATCGTATTTTGAAATTTACGCTTGATAGTCTGTTTAATCAAGGATAATTTTGGCTTAGCAAGGATTCCCACGTATTCAGACGCAAGAAGATGCTATAAAAAAACAGGTTGTTAATCTCTCACTATCTGTGTATTATTTATCACCGTGCTACGCGAGTGGTTTGATTTTTTCCTCGTGGTAACGGAATAGATGACATTGTATCACCTGACTATTGTACCGGAAAGCTTTAAAACGGAGAATTTAATGAAGAGAGATTTGACCGCCATTATAGAGCGTGAGGGAGATGGGTACGTATCGTTGTGCCCGGAGCTGGATATTGCCAGTCAGGGCGCATCTATTGAAGAGGCCAAAGACAATCTTCGAGAAGCTCTGGAACTATTCTTTGAATGTGCATCACCAGAAGAGATTGAGACACGGCTACATTCTGGAGTTTATGTGACTCAAATCAAAAACTGAATAGAACTTAAAACATGCGAACCCAATCTCCGGACACCCATCCCGATGCAGAGCGCGTGCTCATCTCTCTGGCACGCCAGGCCACACCTGCGGAAAAATTTTCTCAAGTTGAGACGCTTTCCCGTATTGTAATTAAATTGTCCCGTCGTGCCATTGCCAGAGCCAACCCTCATTTCACAGAACAGGAAGTCAACTTACGTTTTGTGGCATTGCACTATGGTGAGGCGCTGGCAGAAGGTCTTCAAAAGAGATTGCAAGATGGAGCCTGATCTCTCCCCTGCCATTCAACCCCTTGTTTCTGTGCTGGACAAGCTTGGAATAGCCTATTTCATCAGCGGTTCCGTCGCCAGTTCTGTTTACGGGACTGCCCGTGCGACAATGGATATTGACCTCGTTGCCGACATCAAACTCAAGCATGTACCACAATTGAAAAGCGATCTCGAGAGTCTTTACTACGTTGACGAAAACATGATCCGCGAAGCGATCCAGCGCCGGGCTTCGTTCAATCTTATCCATCTTGATACAATGCTCAAAGTTGATATTTTCCTGCCTAAAAACCGCAGTTACAGCCAGGAAGCACTGGCACGCAGAAAGAAAGACACGTTGGGGAAGGACGAGCCTCAATTCTACTTTTCCTCGCCTGAAGATGTTGTTCTCAGCAAGCTGGTGTGGTTTAAAGAAGGCGGCGGCGTATCAGAGCGGCAATGGTTGGATACTCTAGGTATCTTGAAAGTCCAGGATGAAAAACTTGACAAGAAATACTTGTTCCACTGGGCCGCCCATCTAAAAGTGCCAAATTTGTTGGTAAAAGCATTTTCAGAAGCCGGCATCGACCGGTCATCATGAGAGATTGTTGCTGTGGACTATGAAAGCTTGAACATTGTTCCGATTTTGATATCAGAACACGGCTTCTCGACCAAAAAAGCAATATGGGACGAGCTGAAACACATAAATTCACTCAAACAATCCTCCATCCAGACGCTTCAACTCCGCTAATTCGGCGATGCCTTCCTTAAGAAAAACTGACATGGCCGGCACATGGTCTTTCTCTTGCACAATAATCTCTTGCAAGGATTTGTATGTGCTTATGTAGACAGCGTCGTCCCAATCTTCCGGTTTCCAGTCCTTCAAGTTGGTTTTGAAGAACTCAATCACTTCACGACTGCTATCATCCTTTGATGGAATCCAGACGCCGATTGTCAAGTAGATGCATCCGTCATCCTCTCCCCACCATAGAAAGCCAACATCGATGCTGAATTTGCCGGGATCGCCAAAAACTCTGTTGTTGTAATAACCGCTCTCGCGCAATCTTGTACTGCGCGATGAATACTTTGACAGCGGTCCAAACTCCTCTGCAAAATAGCCTGAAACCGAATCGATGACTTCATCCATTTTGGCGATGGTCGCCGGGATATTTTCCAGGCAAACCAGATCGATGTTGTTGAAATTATTATCCATGGCAACCTCATATTCTTTGAGAAATGTCTTCAGTTGATTTGTTATCGGGCCGCAACTGTCGTCGATCAGAGCGTCGATGTCACACCATTTTATGTTTCGAAACGCACCTTCTTCGTTCACACTCTTGGCTTCATAGTATTTGGTCAGGTAGATGAGGATTCTGCGCTTCTGCGTGCTTTCTTTTAAAAGGCGGGCGTAATCTTGCAGTTGATCCGCGCGTTCAGTGGATTCGACCTTGCATTCAATGATCACTCTGGCAGACGGCAAATCGATCTCGATGTCTGGCCGGCCAAAGCCATCATAGGATCTTTGCGTGGCAATGTTGATGGGGTTCTCATCGGCTAAATCCAATTGCTGCAAGAAGCGATTTCTGAAGCAGGCGTCATTATCCAGGCAAAAAGCGAAGATTTCGATGAGGTAGTTTTCGAGGTTGTTTTTCGCTTCTTTTTGTCTGTAGGGGTAGATTTTGGAGAAGATTGATTGCATTTCAGCTTCATCGGCTTGTAAAGTATGACGAATTTGCAATTACGACAGAGATTAGCAATGGGTCGCCATCGTGCCGGATTGCGTACACTACTATCGTATCAGCCTGGACAAAAAATAGTTGTTTATCTATCGTTATGTGTGTATTGTTTTATTTACAGTCCAAAACTATAAGGTGCTTACATGGAATCACTTAACATTTCCCAGTTCAAGAAGAACGTTGACGTCATTTTGGAAAAGATGTTCCGCAGCAATGAGCCTGTCCTTATTACAAAAGAAGGAAGGACCATTACCAAACTCAGCCCGGCAGAAGTGGGCAGCACTCGAGATGAACGTGAGTGGTTTGGCTGTCTTTCCTCGACTGGCGAGATAGTCGGCGACATTGTGTCACCTTTATCTGACGAAGATTGGGATGTGCTAAGCCGATGAATCTTCTGCTCGATACTCATATCTGGATTTGGGCGCTTATCCAGCCAGAAAAGCTGACTGGAGTAATTCTGAACCAGTTGAAGAGTAAGAGTAATGAGTTATGGCTATCACCGATCTCCGTCTGGGAAGCTCTTGTGTTGCTTGAAAAGCAGCGAATTAAAATTGACCTTCCGTCACAGGAATGGCTTAGCCAAGCTCTCGAACGATCCAAAGTAACAGAAGCCCCTTTAACTTTCGATGTTGCAGCCCGTCTCTTTCATGTCTTTCTGATTGAGCTTTGATCGCGACGGCGATTAGGGAGACTGCTCTGTCTCGCCGGATTGCGGAGACCGCGAGCGCATTGCCAATCTGATGGAAGTCTCGTCTGGTAAAGCCAGATGCTGCGCCAAGCGCTTTCCAAAGCAGGCGCCATTTTCCAGGCAAAAAGCGAAGATTTCGATGAGGTAGTTTTCGAGGTTGTTTTTGGCTTCTTGTTGGCGGTAGGGGTAGGTTTTGGAGAAGATTGATTGCATTTGCATGGTTAATTCGAACCCGTAGCCAGACTCGTACATCTTCCGGGTTGTTTCTCAATCTGGCCATAACTCCTCCATGATTCATTCCCGATAGGCAATTAATCTACGATATTCAGATTCATCTTCCATTTTCTTGCAAAGGAAATCAATCCAGGCATCAGTATAGATATAGTCACTATGAACCTGATCAAACTGGCAACATTCCGTTTTGCATGATTCTGGATCTTCGCCAGAAGCTCTGACCTTATACATTTTCCAGGCCAAGGTATGATGGTGCACCTTGAATTCGCGTCCAGTCTTCTCGGCGACTATTCGCGCAACGTGGGATGGCTTATACATGCCCTGGTTGGCTACTGGCACTTGCCTTTCTCGAATCAGAGCAACCTGTTTTTCAAGTGCTTGCATATCTTCAGGTTTGGCAGGATCATATTTTACAAACTCAAAGGCTAAATCAGAAGAAGTTGCATGATTGCCAATTTTAGGCACGAGATAGACCCTAAAAGTATAGCGACTATCCTGATAGATTGAATCTGGTAGACTATCCCTATAAGTTTCGATGTAATCCTTGAGTTCATCGTAATACTTCCCTTGAAATTTCTTTTGGACTGCTATCTGTTGAGTGGCTCGAATGCTGGTAGTCTGAAGCGGCACTGACAGAGATTCTCTAACTGCATAGTAATTGCCAAATTGCTCTGTCAGAAGTTCATCAAAGTTGAGTACAAGGGCTTGACACTCTCCGGCCACATGAAGATCAATAGTTGGGACATATCTGTGCTCGACTTTGTTTCTAAGTCCTATCATGAATTCCAGATTTCTTCGTACAGGGCCAACAGAACCGCCATAGTATTCTTTAATGCAAGTGGACAACTCCCAGGCTTTTTCATCACCGTCAATCAGTTTTGGTTTGCCATCATCTTCCTTGTAAAAATAGCCAATTCCACGCTGTTCGAATATACCATGCATGAGTGATGTCCATGCTATTATCATCAATACTGTAAACGCTTCTGTACGAAAAGTGGCGGACGGCCGATTGTACACGTCGAGAGCCATCATAGCTGCTTCCCTGGCTTTAACAACAAGTCTCTCAATCTCTGGAGGCAGTTCCGGTTTTAAGGGATCATTGCTGACACTGTCTTTCTGGGACATTAAACGAACATATTCATCCTCTGTGTACCTTGAGATTCCGTCAACATAATAGTGGCCGCGTTGACTGGTCTTAAACACAAAAGGAGCCCATTTTTTGGTAACATATGTTCGAGCAGTCGATGATTCCCAACCAACCTCATCCGCAATTTCCCTGATTGTAAACTGGCGTTTCGCCCGTTCCGCATCCTTCAGGAGTGCATAGGATTTCCTCACTCTTTCCTCTTTGTTAGTCATGTTGTTCTCCCTATGCCTTCAGATGCATTTTCAATTGTTTTCCTGAAGTATAGATTCAAGGATTGATTATTGTCAGTATCCCAAAACCTGAATACCCACCCTCACCCCCACCGAACTCAACTTAACCCCGGCTTCTGTGATAGACGAGTAAAGCAAATCACCCTGTACCGTCCAATGGGGAGCAAATTCATAGCCGACGCCGCCAAACAGTCCGAACCCGTTTGAGGCCGCCACATCTTCGAACGGTGCGTCAAAGGTTGAAATACCAACACCGCCGGTGAGAAAAACCCCGGTTTCCGTCTGCCGGTTCAGGTAGTTCGAGAGTCCTATGGAGGACAGCCCCTGGATCAGCGTCACATCGCTCTCACCCCACCACGCAACTTTGCTGATGTAGTAGATCTCCAGGGTATTGGATGGTGCATAACCTATCTTGAAGTCGGTTTGGAAAACCCCGCGGGTCTCCGTTGCCGACAACCCACCAGCCGAAGCCGTCATCGACAGACCGCCGACACCAATGCCCCCTCCGATGATAAATCCTTTCCTATCTTTCCTGGTTTTTCGCCTGGACTGAGGCTCTGTATACCGATTGCGTTGAGTTTGTGGTGCCGACGCATCATACAGAAGGTCATCCACAATCATGGATTCATCATTAAAACCTGAGCTGCCTTCCACGTCCCCGACTTTGAGCGTGTAACCAGGGGTTCCCTTAACAAGCTTTACCGCCGCAACCGAGTTCATGGCCTTGATGACCTGCACCTCACCGTATGTTCTTGAATCATCAGGCGCATGCAACCTCAAACGGTCACCTGACGTGAGGCCGTCATTTTTGCCTTTGTTGATGACTGCGTAGCCTTGCTTCACCTTGATGACCATGGTCTGGTCCTGGGCGAAAAGAGCTGTTGCTGCAAGTAGCACCCCGCAAAGAAGTATCCATCTGTTCATGACATTTTCTCCTGTTAGAAAAGTGAAAGACTGCTTTCATCTTACCTCAAGTGAGACCGAAAATCCAATTGCCTTTTGAAATTCCAACGCGACTGGTTCTGAGCGAAAGTGGGAGAGAGACCCTGAGTCGATTCTGATTCTGAATGCGTTGTAAACACTGATAATTACCTCGGGTAAGAATGTAGTGCAGAAACTATTTACAAAGAACTTGGCAACCATCCCAGAAACGACAATCGTTTGCGTCGATCCGCGTGCTTGATGCTCAACATATAAGTCACCCTTCCCTGACCTTTTCAAGAATAAGCTAATAATGAATGTCGAGGCTTCCAAGAAACGCTTTGGCATCAAGCTTAAGTCAGGCTGAGCTCTTCGGCAGGGCCTGTCCAGAGCGTGTCGAAGGACTCAGGACAGGCTCCGTCGAAGCATGACGGGCTATGTCTCGGCACCAGGGCATCGGCTTCAAAAAGCGCAGTCAGGTGAAAGAATCATGTCACCCTTCGACTTCGCTCAGGGTGACGGCTTCGCCTTTTGCGGGCAGCGCGACGTATGTGAGTCAGGCAGAGCCCTTCGGCAGGGTTCTCCTGAAAACCAGGATCGTCTCTCACCGACAAAAGCGCACGAGTGCTTAAACGCTCCCTTGACGGACACCAAATTATCTTTCCCCACCCTTTCGCCATATCAGATCAAATGCTTTTATGTTCAAGATAGTCTGGCAGATGTTTTCCAAACGACTGGCTCATATTCAAAAAACTTAGAACAGCAACATGTTTTTTTTGAGAGGATAGGACCCTATGCAAGCCCACCGCCTATCATTTATGGCTTTCCTGTTTCTTGCTATTTCTATTTCTAAGCTGCACGGTCAGGACGCCAGCGTTCTGAACGTGCAATTCACCCAACGACCCGATGGCTGGGTGGAAGTCACGTATGACCTGGCAGGAGATTCATCTGAGAAGTACACAATCAAGCTTTCCGTGGCGCAATCCGGCAGCCGCACCAAACTGGCCATGCGCAGGGCCTCACTTTCCGGCGACATCGGTGAAGATATCTCACCAGGCTGGGGGAAAAAGATAATCTGGAATTTGCCGCAAGATTATCCCAAAGGTTTGGCTGGAGATGGGTTTGTTTTTGTAGTGGAGGCGATTGAGAAGGGAGGTGGAAGTAAGTTGCGGTGGGTGCTTGCGGGTTTGGGGGCGGCAGGCGGTGGCGTAGTCTATTTCCTACTGCAAGATAGTGATCCCCCAGAAAGTCTACCTACGCCGCCAGATTTTCCAAATGATTGAATTCATGCGGCTCAGAAGATTTCTTGAACGTGAATCACAAGGAGATACTCAAAATGAAATATAGGGTCATTGGTTTTGCGATCATTTGTACATTCTTAACGATGTCGTTAGCTCATGCGCAGGTCCCCCGCCTGATAAACTACCAAGGACAGCTCAAGCAAAACAACCTTCCGGTATCCGAAACTTTTCAGATGAAATTTTCCATCTATAACGTAGCTGAGGGTGGGACGGTACTTTGGGACGAAGACCAAACTGTCTCCGTTAGCGAAGGTGTGTTCAATGTGCTTTTGGGAAGCTCGACGCCTTTTCCAGATACTTTGTTCACCGGATCAGGCAAGAGGTATCTCGGAGTAGCAGTCGGTTCGGACTCAGAAATGAGACCGCGATTTAAGTTTGCCAGTGTGGCCTTCGCGTTAAATGCGGCAGCCGTGGAAACCAACAGTATCAGCACGCAGATGTTGGAGAATGATGCGGTGACGTCTGACAAAATTGCTCCCAATATTGTTAGCAGTATTGACGGCGTGAGCAATGATGGAGGTAATATCGATCTGGAGGCCGGCACCAATGTGACCATCACGCCAGACGATGCAAACAACAGGATTACCATCTCGGCATCAGGAGGAAATGGTGGCGACAACCTTGGTAATCATACCGCAATACAAAATCTGATATTAGACAACCACTGGATTTCCAACGACGGTCAAAATGAGGGCATTACCGTAGATGACGTGGGCAATGTCGGCGTTGGGACTGCAAGCCCAACTCAAAAACTGACAGTAGCAGGAACCGTAGAGTCCACTTCCGGAGGCTTTAAATTTCCGGACGGCACTATTCAAACCACGGCAGACACGGGTGGCAGCGTTGATGGTGATGATCTCGGCGATCATAGGGCGAGGCAAAACTTGAGATTAGACGGTCATTGGCTTTCAGGAGATGGCGGAAATGAGGGCCTGCAAGTCAACAGTGTAGGTAATATCGGAATAGGAACGACAACTCCAAGCTTCCCCTTAAGTTTCTCCAATACACTCGGAGATAAAATCTCACTATGGCGAGGTCAAACTGGCGCTCATTATGGACTGGGAGTCCAGAGCACACTTTTACAAATCTACACGGATATACAAGACGGTGATATCGCGTTTGGCTATGGCAGTAGCGCCTCATTTACTGAAACCATGCGGGTTAAAGGAAATGGCAATGTTGGCATCGGGACCACGACTCCCAGTCAAAAACTGACTGTTGCTGGAATTATTGAGTCAACTTCAGGAGGCTTTACGTTTCCAGATGGAACAACTCAAAGTACAGCGGTTAGTGGTGGTTCTGGATTAACACTTCCTTATAATAATGATTCATATTCAGGGAATGATGATGCTTTCAGGATAGAACACAACGGAACTGGAAATATTTTAGATTTGAGGCAAAATAACACTGGAAATGGGCATGACGCTCTAAATATTGATAATAATGGCGATGGCAGCGCGGCTAGATTTTTTAATACAAATCCAAATTCGGTCTCACCTGTACTTTATGTGCAGTCGAATAGCCCGAGTGACGAGGTGGCTTTTTTTAATCTTAACAATGTCAATGGAGGCAGTGCTGTTAGAATTAACTCTAACGGTACCGGTGGTGCTGCTTTATCTGTAGAAATGACAGGAAACAGAGAAGCCGCCAGAATTGAAGTCAATAATACGAGTAGTAATTATTATGCATTAAAAGTAACCACAAATGCATCTTCTAATAAGGCCGGAAGATTTGAAGGAAATATATACGTGACGGGTGATATTCAGTATGAAGGAACGCTTACTGATTTTTCTGATAAACGCCTGAAGGAAAATATTCGCTCAATAAAAGCACCTTTGGAGAAGTTGAGTTATATTAACGGTGTTTATTTCAATATGATTGGATCAAAACAAAAGGAGTTAGGTGTTATTGCACAGGATGTTCAGCGATCAATTCCCGAGGCAGTTAACATCATTGATGCTAAAAATGGATATTT
>CAZVSL010000197.1:0-5733 GCA_964629935.1 uncultured Calditrichaceae bacterium
TCAGTGGCATCGATGCGCACGCGGTCGTTGGCCGGGTCGCCTGCCTGATAGTGACTCTCGTGGCTGGCTTTGACATAAGTGCCGATGCCGCCATTCCAGATGAGGTCGACCGGAGCACGCAGAATCGCTTTGATAAGGGCCTCGCCGGAAAGCGACTTCACTTTGATGCCAAGGGCGTCCCGTACTTCTGGCGAGATTTCGATCTTGCGGCTGTCCCGCGAAAAAACGCCGCCGCCTTTCGAAATGACATTGGCATCGTACGCATCCCAGTTGCCGAATTCCCTGAACAGGCGTTCGCGCTCTTTGTACGACGCTTCGGGGTCCGGATTGGGATCGAGAAAGATGTACATGTGGTTGAAGGCGGCGCGCAGTTTAAGGGTACGCGAGCAGAGCAAGCCGTTGCCAAACACGTCGCCGGCCATGTCGCCGATACCAACCAGCGTGATAACTTCCCGTTCCGGGTTTACTTCCATCTCATGGAAATGCCGTTTGACTGACTCCCACGCACCCTTAGCGGTGATGCCCTGCTTCTTGTGGTCGTAACCATTGGAGCCGCCGGATGCAAACGCATCGCTGAGCCAGAACTTGTGCTCGTTGGAAATCTCGTTTGCCAGATCACTGAACGTCGCTGTGCCTTTATCGGCCGCCACAACCAGATATGTATCATCGCCATCCAGTCGCTTGATATTTGGTGCAGGGATGACTTTGCCGCTTGCGGATAAGTTGTCGGTCAGCTCCAGCAGACAACTGATATAGCGTTTGTACGCCTCCACGCCGGCAGCCAGCAGGGCCTGGCGCTCAGAGAATTCCCGATTCTTGACGACGAAGCCGCCTTTGCTGCCCACCGGCACGATCACGGTATTCTTGACTTGTTGTGCTTTCACCAGCCCAAGGATTTCGGTGCGAAAATCATCCTGGCGGTCAGACCAGCGAATTCCGCCACGCGCCACAGGGCCACCACGCAAATGGATGCCCTCCATATCATAACCATAGACATAGATCTCGCGGTATGGCACCGGTTTTGGCAAGTTGTCAATGCGGCCGCTATCGAGCTTAAATGTGATTTCGGATTTGTCGAGAAAGTAGTTGGTGCGCACGATGGCATTGACTATGTTAAGCAAGTCACGACAGATATTCTCCTCAACGATAGAATCCAGCGCCTGAAAGCTGCGCGCCATGGCCTGCCTGGCTTTGCGCATTTCCCGCTCTTTGCTTTCCGGTGTAAATTTCACTTCGAAAAGATGCACCAGCCTGGAAGTGAAATCAGGATATTTCACCAGACACCGCTGAATGGATGAGAATGTGTGCGAGGTTTGAATTTTATAGTAATAGCCGCACAACGCCTTGACCAGCTCCAACTGACGCAGAGCAATGCTGCCCACCCGCATCAAAGCATTGATGGGTTTGGAGGTCGTCTCCTCATTGAGCACACCTGCTACGCCCATGGCAATCCGGCGGTGGTCTGCTGTCTTCAGCGCGTGGTCACGGGGCACACTGAAGGCGTAGGTGAACTTCTCGTGCTCGTCGGGACGATAGGGGAAAGTATACTCGCGGTTGACAATAAATCCGAAGTCTGTCAGAATAGGCACCAGCTCGCTCAGTTTTGTCGGCTGGCAGGTATAGATTTTGATCAGGTCTTCATCGCTGCCTTTTTGCGCATAGTAGTCGGCGCGGTATCCGTCCTGCAACTGCATGTTTTCCAGAATATCGAGATCGCGCAAGGCCTCTTCCGGTTCCTGGTGTACCTCATAATCCGGTGACATACCATTGGCGTAGCGGGCGAGCGTATCATCGATTCTATCCCCGGCATATTTCTCAAACACCAGCTCGCGGAACCGGGACGACCAGGTGGAGAACAAGTCATGGGCATTTGCCTCAAGCAAACTCTTGAGCTCCAGCAAGAAGTAGCTGCTCGAGCGGAAAGCCAGAAATACGGTTTCAACCTGATTAAGCTGGTATTTGTGCGTGGAAAGATGGTGCACGTTATACTTTCTGGTAAAGGTTTTCATCATGCGCCCCGGGATTTTCCCCGCATCAGAGAGCGGCAGAATGACCTCTGCCCACACCTGGCCGTACTCTTCGTCAATTGAGATATCGTAGTTGACCTCCAGCGCATACATGTTCGAGATAATCTTGACGAACCAGCGGAAGAGAAAATCTTTTGAGCGCGTGAGCAACAAACCGACGGGCAGGGACTGTGCGGCTTTGTAGAGCTCTTTGCGCATGTAAGAGGTATCCGGTACGCGCAGCTCGGTCGCCATCTCATCTATCATGCGCCTGACCATGGGAATGCTATAACGCAGGGCGAGCTGCGCCCGGTGGCGAAAATGGCCGGCCAGTACGTAGGTCGCCTGCCGGTTTTGTACGATGGCGATGTAGATCTGGCGGTGTTTATTGACGTTGCTATGGATATCGGTCTCGCGATAAATGATAAGTTCTTCATCATGGGGACCGGGAAAGGAGTTAAGCTCGTTGGAAATGCCCTGACGGATGGCAGCTTTCTTGAAGAGACCTAAGTGGCGACCGTTTAGTTCCTGCTCTTCCAACGCCACCAGACCCAGCAGCACGAAGTTTTCCTTGAGCCATTCGAGGTCCTCCGCCACTTGCTCATCTTCAAATTTGAGCGCTTCCAGCAAAGGCAACATACGCTGGTAATCCGTAACCACGCCGCGCAGCTCTTTGAGATTGGTCTCGATCTCACGCTTAAGAGTGCTGAGTTCGTCATCCGGCAATCTTGTGATCTCCAGATAAACATAGGATTCCGCCATTCCCGCTTCACCCGGGAAATGCAGCCTTTGTAACTGCCCGTCCTGATCACGAATGACGTTCAGAATCGGATGGATCAACAGTTGAATGTTGCAATTGCGGGCATTGCAGTAGTCCACCAGGGTATCGACGATGAAAGGCGAATCCGGCATCAAAACTTCGATAACAGAGGCGTTAGACAGCCACAAGAATTCGTTGGACGGATTGTGAACCGCGATCTTGACTTCATCGGTATGGCTGTGAAAGAAATCGTACCGCGCGTGTAAAAAACGCTGCAGGTCCGCCGATGAGAAGAAGTTCTTGTGGGATTCCGGGATATAAAAGGCGTACTTATCACAAAATTCATCAAAAGGCTGACTGGATGTGGTGGTCAGCGATTTTTTCATCGCACGCTTCTCCTGATTTTACATTTTATACAATAGGCCATCTGTGCAGGTAACCGCAACATGTTGTGAGAAATGGTTATAGTCATTTTTGCTTTTATTCTTAGCCTTGATTATTCACAAACCGGCATTTTAGGCTCAAAGTCGAAATTCTGACTTTTAGAGAATAAGGGTCGATGTTCACGCTTCAGCGTGTCGTAACAGCCTAAGGGGGTGTGAATAAATAACTCGGCATTCTATTATGGTACCAGGCCTGGCTACTAAAAAAAGCGAAGACTTTTCGAAGTTCGCCAGTTGTTTTCACACCCCCTAAAGGCTGAACACCCAACGTATTCACCTTCTCCTGCATGAATAATCCAGGATAGGGAATATGCAAAACCAATAAAATAGCAGCAATCCTCGAGTAATGCAAATAAAAGAGAAAGAATATGAAGAGATTTAAGCCGACTTCGGCAAATGCGAATGAACCGGGTCTCAGGCCGAGATCGCTTCCTGCCGGTCGATGCGCGCCATGATTCTTCTTGCGATGTCGGCCAATGAGGTGCTTTCAAGCTCGCGGCGTAAGGCTGTTTCAGCGCCTTCAAGAGAATCCTGCAACACATTCTGGATGTTGGCGCCGACAGGGCACTCAGGGTTCGGTGCGTTGTAGTGGTAGTGAAACACACTGCCTCCTTCCACAGCGTCGTAAATCTCATACAGCGTTATCTTATCCGGCGGACGGGCAATACGGGAGCCGCCGCCTGCCCCTGTCTCTGTCTCAACCAGACCGGCCCGCTTGAGCAAAACCAACAATCTTCTGATCACCACCGGGTTGGTGTTGACGCTCCATGCCATGTTTTGTGATGAGACCGCCTGGCTTTCTTTCTTCCTCAAATATAGCACAGCCAGGCCTGTCAGAACATGCAGCGCCACGACAAATCTGCTACTGGATTTCATTTGCTGGACTCGTTCGTGATTCAAACTAATCTATCTAACTGCATTATTCACAAATCGCCACCTCCGCCACAGGATAAATCCTGCGGCTACAAATAGTTGAACCCGCCTGAAGGCGGCTTCAGCCGTCTTGCCTGAGATTAGCCTGATGGTTCAGCATCAGGCTAAAAAGGCAGATTCGTGAATAAACCAGGCTAGTGATTGACCGAAAACTCCTTGCAATACTGAAGTATTGCACTCCGGACAACCCAAGTCTTTGTTTATTGGTAGGGGTGCAAAACGGCTCCGGAGTGCAAAAGTTCACTTTTGCCAGTTTTCGGTCAATCACTATCTAACTGCAACCAATATAGTCACAGAGCGAGATGATTCCAAATTAAGATTCTGTAGCCTGGTTTGGGTGAGTAATTTGGGGTGTGGTCTTTTTATCAGGAGCTTTTGTCAAATATCGATCGCGAGTCTGTTGAAACAGCCAGGCTGATCCCCCGGCTCCGGCGGACATGAAGCTTTGCGGATCTAAAAACAGAGTAGCTTCTATCTTGACAGCACGTCTTTCTCCCTTCTATCTTCACTCCGGTCCAGATCTCTCAGCCTCGGCCTGTGCCACTTCTTTCTTTCGTGTTGCATAAATTGCTCCGTTCCACCCGGGCGTCTTTGATCCTCACTTCTGGTCAAAACGGGAATTCGATTATCCACGATGTATGCTTCCATTTTGTTCTCCCACATTTTTGTTATTCCACCTTCACCTCGATCAGGCAGGCTTCTGCAAGCTGGTTTAAATAGGCGAGCGTATCTTCCTTGCATTGATAATACGGCACATTGTATGCTTCGATGAGCTGGCGGCACAGCTCACGCACGCTCACCGGCCTTTTTAGCAAATGCCAAATGTGTGTGCCGACATCGTTGGCGCCATAGTATCTGCGCTGCTCGAGGCTCATGAGCACAGTCTCCCCATCGAGCTCGCTGTAGATTTGATTCTGACTGCGAACTACGATGCTGTCCGGACCAACAATGATTGCTTGCATATTCTTGCTCATTCTATCAGGCCATGAGTACAAAAACAGCTTAAAGCTAAACTGCTGAGACATTGTCTACTTGAAAGAACAGATTGGTCAGGAAACGTTATTCCGCTGCTGTTTGGACAAGAGATGTTGCATCAGGCGCCAATATCGACAAATATCATCTGGCACGCAAATCAAATTATCGCAATGTTTGTTGAAAACCCTTAACAAGAAATGGCCGCCGCCTGGAAGCTCGGCTTACCTGCGAAGGGAACCTGACATCGGGGTCTATTTCAACAAGAGCATGGACCGGGCTTTGGCAGAACTGCCGACTTGCAGCCGGTATAGATAGAGTCCGCTGCTGACAGGTTTGCCGGTTTGATCGCGGCCCTGCCACGTGACGACATGCGTCCCCTGAGCCTGGCGCTCCGATACCAGGATAGCGACTTCCTGGCCGGTCAGGTTGAACACGGAAAGGCGAACCTGGGCTGGCTGCGTGAGCCTGTATGTAATCGAGGTGGCGGGATTAAAAGGGTTGGGATAGTTCTGCAACAGAGAAAACTCGCCCGGCTGCTCCGGGGCTGGTCCATCATCGACGCTAACGGGGACCTCATCCGAAAAGAAATAGGCGGCGCCGGCGTCTTCTCCCTGTT
>CAZVSL010000197.1:5743-10258 GCA_964629935.1 uncultured Calditrichaceae bacterium
TGGGCACACCGGCCAGGATATGCCCGTCTGAAATCGCGAGCGCAGCGCCAAACCGGTCTTGTGCTTCTTGCACGGCGGGTCTGAGGCGGGCTTGCAGGGTCCACTGCTCGTTTTCGCGCCTAAACAGAAAGGCCGATCCCGTTGGCCTGTCGATCTGAAAATCGGCATCGTTTGGTGCGCCCACTATGGCACGGCTGCCAGTAAGATCGACGGAGTATCCGAATTCCGGCATGAATATGGCCGGAACGAACAAAAAAGCGGTCTCGAGCCATTGCTGCTGTTCACGTTTAAAGATCAGAGCGCCGCCGGAAACCGGATCGTTAATGGAAAAAGGCCCGCCAACAATGACCTGCGTGTTATCGAGCGCCACCGCATGGCCCAACATCAGCATGATCTGCCGCTCATCCTGCAAGCGAGCCTGCTCCGTCCATTCGCCGCCATTGTTGGCAAATATGTAAGCTATGCCTTCATTGAAGTGGTCGAACCGGGGTGCATGTCCCTGGGGCGCGCCGACGACGGCATAATCGCCGGACATGTCCACAGCATGGCCGAACAGGTCATTATTCTGGCCATCGCTGGCGACCAGGCGCGCTTGTTGTATCCATTCGCCGGCAACTTGCCTGAAAATGTAGGCGGCGCCGGTCGTGTCTCCCTTGACGGTGTCGCGCTCAGCACCGACGATGGCATGATCGCCCTCGATTGAGACCGCAGCACCGAAGCGAATCGGATGCGCGGCTTCGGCAATTTGCAGCGTTGCCTGCCGGCGCCAACCGCCTTCACGCTTGAAGATGAACGCGGCGCCCGTTCCCTCACCCGGCGCCCCGACAATGGCATAGTCGCCGGCAAGGCTCACGCACGAGCCAAATTCGTTGGCGCCGTCGCCAGTCGCACCGGATGTAAGCCTGACCACCTCCTGCCAGGTTGTGCCCATCCGTTTGAAAAGATACGCTGCGCCGCCGTTCATGCTGTCCGGCGCTGGCGCACTACCGATGATGGCGTAATCGCCAGCAATATCGACAGCGCGTCCGAAATGACCGCCGGGCCGGCCATCCCTGGCAGTAACCCGCAATTGCTCCCGGGTTTGTGGAGAAGCAGAAGAAAGAGTTGAAACAATCGTGACAAGAATGATGACAAGTGCTTTCATCGTGTAAATCCAAGGTTACGGTTATCTGGCTATTTGGATATGGATATGTCAACATGCAAAAGGCGGCGTCTATTCCGGTTCCGGGTTCCAAGGCCGGGTTCAGAGGTTCAGAGGTTCAAAGGTTAAAGGTTCAGGGTTCCGATGTCCAAGGGCGCCGGGTTTCGGTTCAATCTCAGTTTTCCGATTTCCGATTTCCGATTTCCATCAACCTCCCGAAAAGGGGTTGACTAATTGTAATGAATTCAACATATTTGTATTTGAGTCTTGTATTCCAGTGCATGAAGGCGTGCAAAGCATTGTAATCGAAATTTGCAGAATATATTTCACGCCCCCCTTAACAAAAAATGAGTTATCACCATGGGTATCAAGGATAAGTTCAAGAACGCCTGGCAGCGCGTTTCCGATCTTGATGACGAGTCGGCGCAGGCAAAGGAGCAGGCAGCCGAAGGCGAGCGTATTCCTTATCAGGAAATCTCAAAAAAGCTCAAAGAGTTGATGAAGAAGAACGTCGACGTGGTGGGCCGCAAGATCCTAATCCCGGGATATTACAAGATCTATTTCAGCGAGTATGATCGAGAGCAGCGGCGCGAGGTGGAAAAAGTGCTCTGTGAGGAGCTGAAAGAGGAGCTGTTTCCGGAGATGCGCAAAATCAATCCGGAGCAAAACAAGAATGACCTGTTGATTGAAGTGGAAACGGACCCTTCGCTGGTGAAGGGACAGTTTCGCGTCGACTTCCGGATGAAACGCCCGCAAGCGGGAGAAGAGCCGGAAAAAGCCTCGCCGCCGCCGAAGCCGCAGGCGCCGCCGCCATCTGAGGAAGACCTCGACTTGCAGCCAACCGTAACAGAAGAAGAGACAAAAGTGATCGATCCGGATGACCAACCGACCGTGGTTCAACCTGAAAGCCGGGTCGAAATTCGCGTCGCGGTGGAATCGGAGGGCAATCGTCGTGAGATGACCTTTTCCAAGGAGCGCATCACCCTGGGCCGTGCCAGCCACGACGATGTCGTTCTCGAGAGCCCGGATTTTTCTATCTCGCGTGGCCATGCTGTGGTGGAATATCGGGATGGCCAGCTCTATCTTCTGCCTGTAGGCGTAAACGGCACCATCCTCAACGGCCAGGAGCTGGAGCTACAGCAGGAGGTGCCCATTTCTGCTGATGATGAAATCAAGATCATAAATCACACCCTGAATATCCGGGTATAACGCCGTCTCACTGCCAACCTTTGCCGAAAAAACATGAGCGCCATCCGAGCCATCGATCAGGGGGTTAAGAAAGTTGTGTTTTCGCTATTCTGGTGGTTTATCAACCCACTGGAAAAGGATCGTCTCTTCAATCAAATCACCGACGAGATCGAGCGCCGTATCGACGTAACCAATCCCAGAAAAATTCTGGCGCCGGACAGTTTTGAGGTGCTGGTCAATAACACGGTTTTCATCAAGCATGCGCACGCAATCAAAACCCTGGAATCCGTTCTGAAAGACCGGCTGCAGCAGTATGTTGCGGACCGGGATTACGAGCTCAACCGGCCCCGCATTCAACTGCAAATCTTGTCGTCAGCAACAATTTCGAAGCGCAAGGCAGAAATCCGCTGCTGGTTCTCCGCTGCTGACGAACATGCAGACGCGGCGGCACCAAAAGCGGCCCGCTTCGAACTCAAGGTAGTTGACGGCGAAGGCGCTGGCACAAGCTGGCCATTGACGCCGGGGAACACCTATAAAATCGGGCGCCATCCAGCTTCACATATCTGTTTGCCGCACGACAAAATTTCCAAACATCACGCCACTCTCTACTGTGTCTCCGAGAATGCGATCACAATCGTAGACGAAGGCAGTGCAAACGGCACATTTATCGCTGATGAGCCTGAAAGAATCCAGGGCAGCCGGGAAATAAAAGTCGGCGACAAGATACGGTTTTGCAAGCGCGACCCCATCATTGTAACTCTGGCAAAAGTCTGACGCTGCTATGCTACTCGTTCTCATCATTGCCAAATATCTCATTCTTGCTTTGCTGCTTTTGTGCATTCTGCGCATCTTCATGCCGGAGCTGCACGCCCTGCGCGATATTCTGACCTTCAAGCGTCGCAAGGAATTGAGCGTCGTTACCTGGTTTCTGACGCTTGCCTTTCTGACGATGATCGTTTACCAATCTTACTGGCAGTTGTTCGTGGACCACCCCTATTTTGTCAGTACAAAAAAACTGCACGATCCGCGGCCCTGGATCATTGAAGCGACCACGGCAAAAGGCGCCATATACGACCGAAATCACGATAACTCAAAAGTGTTTGCCGGCTATACCTCAGCCACCGCTGGCCAACTGCCGCGCCGCACTTATCCGCTTGGCGAGGCAGCCGCGCACCTGGTCGGTTATTCGGATGTGGAACGCGACAAGGCCGGCCTGGAACAGATCTTCTTCGAAAGATTGATGGGCTGGACGGAGAATACGGAATCGGAGCGCGACAATTATATCAACAACCGTTTCTTCCGTGTGCAGCCCCGGGGCAATGATATCATCCTGACGCTGGATTATGCGCTGCAGAAGACTGCCTACGAAGCACTGGCCGGCAGCACGGGCGCGGTCGTGGCCATCGAACCGAATACCGGCGGCATTCTGGCGCTGGTGAGCTCGCCGGGCTTTCATCCCGATTCTGTTTCTGTGGATGCAGCCTGGCGGCGCATCGTCACCGACGAGGCGCGTAAACCTCTTTATAATCGTGCGCTCAAAGGCAGGTACCCGCCAGGCTCTACCTTTAAAACGGTGGTGGCATGCGCCGCTGTAGAGAAGGGTTTGAATCCAAAGTGGGTCATGGGTCGGGACGGCTACCGCCCCCCGGGCGTCCGGCGCAAGCGGGTGTTCGATTTTGAGCGCGCCAGCTACCGCCGCACGGGCAGAGTCTGGCGCGGCCACGGTGAGCTCGATATGACGCGCGCCCTGGTCAAGTCAAGCAACTCGTTTTACGCCAAACTCGGCGTAACCGTCGGCGACTCGCTCATGCATGAGATCGCGCATCGTTTCGGCTTTAACCAGCCTGTGACCTGGAACACCTCCCGCCCTGAGCTGAAGGAAGGTCTCGTGACATTCAGCAGCTCCTTTCCCGAGACAGAGAATGCGCATGAGCTGGCCTGGTCATGCATCGGCCAGGAGAAAGTGCTGGCCACACCGCTGCAACTGGCGCTGGTCGCCGCTGCCATTGCCAACGACGGTGTGCTCATGAAACCAAAACTGGAGCTGCACGAACCGCCGCAAGTGTGGCGGCGCGTGGTCTCTGACTCCACGGCCAGAGTGGTGCAGGATATGATGCGGGAAGTGGTATGGACGCCCGGCGGCACCGCATGGCGGCTGCGTATGGAAGAAGTCGAGGCCGCCAGCA
>CAZVSL010000198.1:0-7161 GCA_964629935.1 uncultured Calditrichaceae bacterium
CAGATGCTTCCGAAAGGAGTAAGTCGAATCCTCCTCCCGCTTTCTGAGATATTCATGAAATTGAAGTTGCATGCGCAAAGTTTCACCGTCTTCGATATGACCGGCCTGCCGACGCTCAACTTCATGTATCTGCTGTGCAGCCTCGATGACCGTGGTCACGCTTTTGGAATCAACAAACAGCACGCCGTCCTGGTCAGCAAAAACAACATCATCGACGGTGACTTTCACGGGACCAAACTGGGCATACGCCAGCGGCTCAGCCGGTCGATGATCCAGCATCTGAGGGCCAGCGGGACACCCACCGTAGCTAAAAACCGGAAAGCCGATGTCTTTCAGCTCCGCGGTGTCGCGATGGCAACCCCAGACCACAATGCCGGCAAGGCCGGAGGCGCGCGCTTCCAGCACGGTCAGGTCGCCGATACAGCCCTCATCGTCGCGGCCGCCATTGTCGATTACGAGCATGTCACCCGACTGCGCCTGAGACATGGCTTCCAGGAAGATATCGACGCTGCCGTAGTGTTGCAGCGGTCGCGCTCTGCCTGCAAGATGCTGCCCGGGGAGAATTGCGTGTATCTGGCAGGGTGCCATCCTTATGGGCAAATGCAAGCGCAGACAGGCATCGGCTATGAGCGGTGTGGATAGTGTGCTGAATGTATGGTGAAGTTTTACATTGTCCATGATGTGTTCTCCGTCTTAATGTATTTGTGTGTTTGAGTATAATGTGTTAGTGTGTTTAAAGCGACAGAAAGCGCGGCGCTAATTTCTGTCGCATCGTAAATCACCAGCCACCGATTGACACTGATGAAGCATTGATTTTTACTCTCACTTCCTGGATAAAATTCGTCCCAGAACATCCAGGAAAAGTCCTTCAAACATCCGTGAAAATCTGTGTTCATCCGTGGCGACACTTCAAAGTCCCTGTAGTTGCCACTTTTTGCTTGCGATTACAATCACACTGTATTACCTTTTTTCGCTCTCAGCCACCAGCAGATGTAATCCCGTAAAACAAATATATCAAATTTGGGTACTTTGAGACAAATTGATTAATCTAATGATTGCTATGAAAGCAGCTCATGGGCGAACAGCAACCCGGAATTCGGAAAACGTAAATCGGGTGATCCGGTTTTCGGTGTCCGATTTCTAGCACCTATGGGGACCTTTAACTTCAAAAAGATAACTGGCCTTGAAAAATCGCTTCAACACCATCAGCTCAAAAGAATGGCTGCCGTTTCAAAAATCGTGGTTTCGCTATAGCGGACACGAGGAACTGTACGAATCCAACCTGCGTTTCTTCACCCTGGCGCAGGAACAGTCTGCGCGCGTTTACTTTCACGGCTCCAATGCAGAGCGCCAGATTTTGCGGAAAGCTGCGGGCCGCAATCGCTGTCAAATTGTCGCTAATACAGACCGGCCTGTTAATTTCGCTATTATCGATTTGTTATCGAGCATAACCCCTGCCACCACAATCGAAGCATATCAACAACACAAGGAACGTCTGCTTGGCGAAATCTCACATATCTTTTCAGCTCTGGAGCATCGGCGCTTTCTCGCCATTTTTGTGCGCAATGTCACGGCAGACGGACGCTTTCTGCCTTTTGCCTGGGATTTGGCGCAGCATGTGGCACAGGTTTTCTCTCTCAAGGATGAAAAAATAGCCTGCCTGGACTCTGACTCAAAGGACGTTCAAACACGGACAGCTTCGGTATTTAGCACAAGGCAAAATGTCTTCTATTGTCTCTATTTCCGCAAGGATGAGAAATCACCCGGAGCGCAAAGTATTCTTGCGACGGGACTTTTCCGGCAAACCTGCCAACAGAAATCGAAGTTGGAATTCGCTGAGTCGCTGCAGAGCTGGTACATTCTCAGGCCGGCGCCGCGCAAGAAGGATGAGATTTTGCATCCCGCTAAGTATCCGGAGGATTTGGTGGACATGTTTGTGCGTACATTCACACAGGAGCACGATAACGTTTTCGATCCTATGTCCGGAACAGGCAGCACCCAGGTAGGCGCACTGCAAAATCAGCGCAATGGTTATGGCGTCGAGCTTAGCACTTTTTTTTGTGACATAGCCAACGAGCGCTGCCTGGCAATTTCGGACTTAATTAAGGCACACGGGAATGATGGCGCCATCGATCTTAAATTCAAGATATTGGCGAAGGACGCCAGGAAGATTTCACCACAGGACTTCCCGGCCATGGACTACATCATCACCTCGCCGCCCTACTGGGACATGCTCAACATGAAGGGTGCGGAGAATCAGGCGGCCCGCCGGGCAAAAGGCCTGCAGCTAAATTATTCCGACGACGCCGACGACCTCGGCAACATCGCCGACTATCAAGACTTCGTACGCGAGCTGGTGGAGATCTATTTCAATGTGGTCGAGCTGCTAAAGCCAGGCGGGTTTATCACGATCGTGGTGAAGAACATCAAAAAGAAGGGCAGCAACTATCCGTTTGCGTGGGACCTTGCCGAAATGTTGCAGGAGAAGCTCATCCTGTTGCCGGAGGTTTTCTGGTGCCAGGACGATATCAGGATTGCGCCTTACGGCTACGGGAATACCTGGGTGAGCAATACTTTCCATCAGTACTGTTTGACTTTCCAGAAGCCTTGAAAGCTTTATACTGAATAACCACAAAGTCACTAAGAATACACCAAGACCACAAAGAGTGAGTAACGACCGAAAGGAAGTGAAACACTTCAGTGTTTCAGTTTTTTCTACAAGCTCATGATCACATCAAGCGCAATACTGAAGTATTGCACTCCGTTCGCTGTGGATTTTCGATCCGTGTAAATCAGCTTGGTCTGTGTGATCGGTGTTCCTAGCCAATCAATCGGAATAATCATACACGCCCTTGCCAGCCTTCCGTCCCAAACGTCCGGCGCGCACATATTGCTCCATTAGTGGGCAGGGACGGTACTTCTCGCCGAGCGTCTGGTGCAGAAATTTCAGGATGCTGAGCCGGGTGTCCAGGCCCACAAGATCGACCATCTCGAACGGTCCCATGGGATGATTAAGGCCGAGCTTGAGCGCCTTGTCTATCTCTTCTGCTGAGGCGATGCCCTCTTGCAGCATATAAAATGCTTCATTGCCGATCATAGCGTTGATGCGGCTGGTGATAAATCCCGGCGATTCCTTGATCGTCACGATTTCCTTTCCCATTTGCCTGCCCACTTCCTGGGTTGTCAGGATGGTTGCTTCGTCGGTTTCCAATCCCTTCACGATTTCCACCAGTTTCATCTTGTGGACGGGATTGAAAAAGTGCATGCCGATAACGCGTTGTGGTTTGGACACGACGGCGGCAATCTCTGTGATGCTTAGCGAAGAAGTGTTGCTGGCAAAAACAGCTTCACGCGAACACAGCCGGTCGAACTGGCCGAACAATTCGGTCTTGATCTCAATTTTCTCAGGCACGGCTTCGATAACAAAATTGCAGTCCTGCAGCACGCGGTTCAGGTCGCGCTCGAATGATAACCGTTCAAGCGCACTGTCTGCCTGCGCCTGCCCGATTATATTGCGCGCTACCGCTTTACTCAGATTGGAGTTGATGGTTTCCTGCGCCGACTTCAGCATGTCCGCAGAGATATCGTACAAATTCGTCTCAAACCCGCCGAGAGCAGAGACGTGTGCAATTCCGCGGCCCATCGTGCCGGCGCCAATAACTGCGATCTTTCTAGTTGTGGTAGTCATATTATCCAAATTGTTTTGTTTTAGCCTATTTCCACTGACCACTAAGAATCCCGAAGATTCACAAAAGACGAAGTGCTGCAAGTGGCAACGGCAAGACTGCTCAAGATTTTATGGTCATGCGTGAACCTGATGCCGTTGCGGTGACAGCCAGCGCACCGGAGTTTGGAAATATGGATTTTCGCAAGCCTGGAATAAAAAACTGAAACACTGAAGTGTTTCACTCCATCCTTTGTGGTCTTTGTGCATCTTTGTGCCTTTGTGGTAAAAAAAAACAACGGATATGAAAAGTCATCTATGGCTTTAGAATTACCTTGCCAAACTGTTCCCGCTGCATCACTCTTTCGTGCGCCTTTGCTGCATCCTGCAACGCAAAGGCTTGATCAAGCACAGGCTTGAGTTTGTCAGGGAAAAACCGCAATGCTTCCCGCAAACCAGCTTTCCGGCCCATGAAATTGCCGAAAATCTTGAGCTCCTTGAAGAAAACATAGCGCAGATCAGTTGATGCGTCATAGCCGGTGGTTGCGCCGCACGTTACCAGCCTGCCGCCTTTTTTTAGTGATTTAATGCTATTTTCCCACGTCGCCTTGCCAACGTGCTCGAACACGATATCAACGCCTTGTTTGTTGGTCAGGCGGCGGACTTCCTCGAAAAAATCACACTCCTCATAATTAATAAGAACGTCTGCGCCGAGTTCTTTGGCTTTGTCCAGTTTTTCAGAACTGCTGGCGGTGGCCAGCACGCGAGCTCCGAAAAGCTTGGCAATCTGAATAGCCGCGCTCCCGACGCCGCTGCCGGCTGCGAGCACCAAGATGTCCTCGCCGGGCTTGATCTGGACACTGTCAACCAGCATGTGCCAGGCCGTGAGAAAAACCAGCGGAATGGCTGCTGCTTCCCCGAAGTTCAGCTCAGGCGGCACAGGAAAGGCATTTTCTGCCGGCGCTCTAACATATTGCGCGTACGTACCGGCGGCGCTTTCGCCAAGAATCTTGTAATCCGGGCAATAATTGTCATTGCCGGCCAGACACTTGGGACAAGCGCCACAGCCCCATGCGGGCGCCAGCAAAACGGCATCGCCTTCTTTAACATGCCGAACCGCGCTGCCTGTTTCGACCACAACGCCCGCCGCATCTGATCCCAGAATATGGGGCATATCGAGTTTCAGCGTAGGCAGGCCCTGGCGCACCCATAGATCGAGGTGGTTTAGAGCAGCAGCTTTAACCTGCACCAGCACGTCGTTTGGCCCGATTTCCGGCACAGGTACGTCTTCATAGCGGAGCTTATCAGGACCGCCGTGCTCGTGAATCACGACGGCTTTCATGGTTTCTTTCATTGCTGTTTCTCAAACAATTCAAAAATGTCGCCAAGGCTTAACAAAAACAACCACCCCTTCTTTGGAAGTTACCAGGTTGTATTCTCACACACCCCAATAATCTAGCCCGCATCAGGGCGACTTTTGCCTGTGTGAGCATTGTCTGACCCGAGCCTCATTCAGACAAATTATCTGAATCGGAGGCTTTCGCGAGCTCGGTCAAAATACGCTGCAAAAACACACCAACCATGGCTTTACGGTACTGCGGTGAGAAATGAACATTGCGATAGGGCTTGATCTGGCCCATCACCTCTTCGCTGACCTGGGCGATAAGCTCATCGGTCAGTTGGTCTCCGATGTATTGTTGCGCAATATCATCATAGATCAACGGCGTTGTATCTGTGCCGGTCACGGCGATTCTGAGCTGTTCGATAGTTTTGCCGTTCATGCCAAGCGCCACAGCCGTGCCCATGACCGGATAATCCATGGAATCGCGAACGCGCAGTTTTCGATAACTGGCGCGCAGACCATGCGACTCAGGTGGAATGGTGATGTGCGTCAGCAATTCTTCGGGAAGCTTGACATTGCGCGTGATGCCGTCGTGCGTGAAGAATTTACTTGACGAAATCGCACGCCGCCCCTCCGGCCCAACCAGATGGAATGACGCATCCAGCGCCATGAAGACCGGCGCCATATCACCCGAATAGGTGGCATAGCACACTTCCTTCTGCGGCACGACCAGGCAAATGTCGCCCTCTGCCTTCAGGCAAAAACCTTTGGACTCGCGCCATAGATATGACTGATTAAAAAACCAGCACCTCGTGTCCAGCAAGATGTTGCCGCCAACGGTAGCAGATTCGCGCAGCAGGGGTGTGGCAACAACATGCGCTGTCTCTGAAATCACAGGATGCGTTTTGCGCATGATCTCGCTTGTTTCCAGCTCCACGAGCGTCACCATGGCGCCGATTCGGTCTGCTGAGAGCTCATACAACTCCTTGATGTTGGCCAAACTGATGACATTATTTCGGTTGTTCAAGCGGTTCTTGTAGTTTGGCAAAACATCGGTGCCGCCGGCGACAAAATCAAAATCGCCCTTGCAAGAGCTGGCGATGTCGATTGCCTCATCTATGGTGGATGGTTGGTGATATTTGAATTCCGGTAAAATCATAGGTTCTGAATCGTTTTTATAATTTGAATGTTCTATAGCCACGAATTAACGCGGATGAAACACGGATTTTTCTAGCCTGGATTATTCATTCATGCAACAGAAGGTTAATACGTTGGGTGTTCAGCCTTTAGGCGCCTTAGTCTGAAAGTCTTAGCATTTTTTGGCAAGACTGGGAAATCAAAGTTCAAAACCGAATTCACAATTTGATTTGGTTCCGCTCGTAAGATTAGCGTGCTGTTTACGGGGCTCGTCCGGTTTAAGCTGTGAAGACACGCTGAAGCGTGAACACCGACCCTATTCTTTAAACTCAGAACTCTGTGGCAATCATCAAATCATTTTTAGTTCAACTGCTCCGGGGCAACCGACATTATTTTGTTCAAATATGAAAATGCAAAATGACAAAGCAAAATTCAAAACCGAATTCAAAATTTGATTTGGTTCTGGTCGTAAGATCCGCGTGCTGTTTACGGGGCTCGTCCGGTTTAGGGGGTTACGACACGCTGAAGCGTGAACACCGACCCTATTCTCTAAACTCAGAACTCTGCGGCAATCATCAAATCATTTTTAGTTTAACTGCTCCGGGGCAACCGACATTATTTTGTCGATTACCTTTTCATCATCAGGCAAAATATCCACGCCCGGCAGCCGCGGCACAAGAATAGCCCAGTTCTTATCCTGCTCGAACACAGTTTTGAAGATCGGCAGCGACTCTTGCACCCGTCCGGCGTTGACCAGAGACACGGCGTGCCAGAATTTCATTTCAAGATTCTCCGGAAAGAGTGCTTCTGCCGCGCTGTATTCACGCAAAGCACCTTCAACATCGTTGCGCTCGATAGCCAGATCGCCCTTGTTCATGTGCTCATAGGCGCGATGCAGCTTTACCAGTCGCTTGAGTTCCTGCACCGGCGTGGCGTGGTCTTCCATGCGTAAATCCATGACTGTGTCAGCCCAGGGTCTGCCAGTTGATTCACCTTTCACAATCAGTATGGCGGCAGA
>CAZVSL010000198.1:7171-10217 GCA_964629935.1 uncultured Calditrichaceae bacterium
TGCCACGGATGTCTCCGCCTGCGTCCTGCGCTGCTTCCAGGGCAGCCAACATGCGGTCAGCCAGGTCACCCTGAGTGGTTTCGTAAGCCTCTTTCATAGCTGGCCAGATATTCTCGTTCAACATCAGGTTGGCTTGCACGGAAAAGTTGTCACCAACGATATGACCGGCATCCGGAATACATTTTTCCCCCGTGTGCGCCGCTACATTTCCCATGGCATCCACCATGGCGACTTGCCGGATCTCCGGGTGCGGATCGGCAACTTTGAGCGCATCCAGCGCTTGTGGCGCGGTTCTGCCAGCGCGCATGAGGTCGAGTCCCAGCGGACCGTAGGTGACATCCACCAGCGATTGCGTCGCCACGGCACCGACGCCAGCTTCCGCCCAGGTCACCACCGAGCCGACAGAAAACCAGTGTGACTGCACGGCCACGCCCATTTCGCCGTTGTTGGGATCGCGAGCGACGATGGAATAAGTATGAACCGGTCTGCGAAACTCCGCGGCTTTGTCATGAATTTGAGAATGCGCAACATCGGCCGCCCAGTTGAAAATCAGCAGGGCGACGATAAGCCAAATGGTTTTTTGGTAGGTCATTGGTTTTTCCTTGTGCTTGGTGACCATAGCGATTGTGCTCTTGCCCCTTACGGCTATTTGAAATTTACTAAGAATAACAAGTGTCGTGGAAAAAGTCAAACAGTCGAAAAATTTCAACTTTCAAGTACATCCATGTGCAAAATCGTTTCGGTCCACGCATTCATCCAGCTTCCTGGAAAACGCTCGCTCGACCGTGTTTTCCCTCAGAGCTTCAAATCAAGTCAGATGCCGGTTCCGGCAAGCCAGTAACCTTCACCGCGTTTCTCGATGTATTTCTTTCCACAAAACCCCTCGGCTACCTTGCTGTGATTAAAAGATAAGGAAAGAGTTCGATTATTTCAACCTATGAAATCCTGTATAAGGCCCGGAGGAGAAATACCAAGTTAGCGGCAAGGTGTGAGTGCTGTTTCGGCGTGCGGCAATCACCAAATCTCTGCTTGGTTATCGTTCGCTGTCACCTCAGATATATCTTGTTGGTAAGTCTCCTGCGGTTTTCAATCTCACACTGCCTCGGCAAATTCAAATGACCCGGTCGACCAAATAAGAAATAAGGAGGAAACCGAGCGCGGCGTCGGAATTTCAAAGGGCCGGTGGTGGTAAAAATCTATCTATTACACTGCTGCAAGAAAGTAGTTATCGTAAGAACCCCTAAAAACTAGACAGGAGAATATCCTCGGGATCGAAGATACTCTCCTGTCTAGCGAAACGTCGACACAAGAACGCTTTACTTAGCGCTTATCAATTTCCACATAATCCGCCTTGATCGGTCCAACGTAGATAGCGCGCGGCCGGAACAGACGGTTATCTGTCAGGTATTCCGACGCCCGGGCCGTCCAGCCGGCCACGCGGCTGACAGCGAAAATCGGGGTGAACATGGCTGTCTCGATGCCCATGGCTTTGTAGACCAGGCCTGAGTAAAAGTCCACGTTCGGGAAGATTTTCTTGTCCTTACCCAAAGCGGAAGTCACGGTTTGCTCCAATTTCACGGCCGTGTCATAGAGCTTCTTCGTTTCGGGATTGCGTTCGGTTACAAACTCTGCGATGGGACCCAGAATACGGGCGCGGGGATCATAAGCTTTGTAAACGCGGTGACCGAAGCCCATGACCTTGCGCTTTTGCGCCCGCGCTTCTTCGAACCATTTTTCCACATTATCCGCTCCGCCTATCTCTTCCAGGTCATACAACACACGTTCGTTGGCGCCGCCGTGCAGTGGTCCCTTCAGACTGCCGAGACCTGCGACCACGGAACTATACATATCGGACAGGGAAGAATTCACGACCATGGTGGTAAAGGTGGAGGCGTTCATACCGTGGTCTGCATGTAAGATCAGCGCCGCATCCATGATGCGCTCGCTGGCATCGTCCGGCTTTTCGCCGTTCATCATATACAGAAAATTGCCGGCGTGGCTCAATTCGGGGTTGGGGCTGACCGGATCTTTGCCCTGACGAATGCGCGCAATCGCTCCGGCGATGGTGCCCATCTGCGCAATCAACTTGATGGATATCTCGGTTTCGTTCTCCACGGAGGTATCTTCTGCACTGTCGTCCATGTTTCCGAGCATAGACACCGCCGATTCCAGGATAGACATGGGGTGACACTTCGCCGTCGGCAGCAAACGTAAGACCTCGAAAACCGTATCCGGCACATGGCGAAAACCGATGAGCTTCTGGTTGAACTCCCCCAGTTCACTCTGAGTGGGAAGTTTGCCAAACAACAGCAGATAGGTTGTTTCCTCAAAACTGGACTTTTCTGCCAGATCAAAGCAATTGTACCCTCGATAGATCAACCAGCCTTTGGCGCCGTTGACATAGCCGATTTTTGTAGTATTGGAGATGGCGCCTTCCAGGCCGCGGCCAAGCTCAACTTCCACCGGCCACTCAAGCTCTTTGGTCAAGCCAGGTTCCGGCTCGGCGTCGGTCTCTCTCGCTGCTTTGAGTGCTGCTTCCCGAATTAATTCATTTACTTTCTGTATGCTCATATAGATTACCTCCTGTAAGACTCATGAATCACTCCCGGCGTGATGCAAAACCCACTCCTGCGCAGACGGATGTAGGTTTGATGGCAAGTAGCAATTCACGTTTTTCGAACTTCTGATTTTCAGGGCGACACGCCACCAGGAAAGTTGCTATTACTTCTTTTGGTAGCTCTGCCACTTCGCTTCGATGTTGTCGTCCTGGACAGTCTCCATGATGTACTCAGCGAGTTGCTTGCCGGTGGCGCCGGTATCGCGGCCGGTCATCTGGATTTTCTTTTCGTACTGCGCACAGATGTCCAGGGCCATTTCGAGCCGGGTGGATTTCTGTTCGTAGCCCAGGTGCCGCAGCAGCATGCCGGCAGCCCGAATCATGCTGGACGGATCTGCATATTGTGCCCGGCCCTCTTTTACCATGCGTGGTGCGCTGCCATGGATGGCTTCGAACATGGCATACTGCTTGCCGATGTTCGCGCTGCCT
>CAZVSL010000199.1:0-7895 GCA_964629935.1 uncultured Calditrichaceae bacterium
AGAAGGGCACCGAAGGAACCGGCCTGGGACTGAGCATTAGCAATGACATCATCAAGGCGCATGGCGGCGAAATAAATGTAAATTCGCATGAAGGCGAAGGCTGCGTCTTCACCATCACATTACCTCAAAAAAAATAGCCATGAAACGAACTCAAAAACAAATAACAGAAGCCCGCAAAGTCTATGAACGCAGAGGTCCTCTTTTTCTTCAGGCCCCTCGAGGATTTAAATGAAACCGTTGATGAACATTTCCTGGGATACGGGACGGCCGCACATGAATTTTTTGAGAACCATGAGCAATTGGTAGGGATGGCCCGTATGCAAGCGGATCAGCTTCGCGATCAGGAATTCACCCTCACCCGAAAGCTTGTTGCAGCAAAATTGCTGGCAGATGGTGCTACCTGCCTGATTGTGGAGGAGTTTGAACTTTATATGCGGGAGAATGCGCATCGGTTCATGGAACATTCTGCACATGCGGATACGCCACAAGCTTCGTATCAACTGTCATCAACGGGCAGTTGTGAATTCGTGCGCTGGCAACGATAATTTGGTCTGCAGGATCACGATGAAACGTGCCCGGTAATTGCGTGGATTCTACAGCAATACGCGACGTGAGATCGAGCAAGCGAACACCGGGATACGCTAAAGCCTGATCAAGCCAATCGGCGACGGGGTTGGGAAGCTTGAGCCGATTGTATTCCACCAGCTTTGCGACTTCCCAACAGGAAATGATGCTAACACCCAAACCTTGAGCTTCATGCGTTTGAAGATAGGCATGATGATCATTCGAAAGTTGTGCATCCGCATGCACCCACCAAACCCAGATGTGAGTGTCGAGAACGATCACTGCGCTGCCTCCCAATCAGCTTGGGCGACTGGCTCAGTTGGATCGATGTAGGTTACCGGCGTGCCACGCAGCGGATACGGATTCTGGCGCGGCAAAGTCGAAGCCGTGTTAAAATGATGACTTCGACAAGTTCGCCGGCTGGGAACGGCAGGTTATTCAATTTAAGCGAACCGTCTTTGGCAACAGTGGTTTGCACATGATAGGCTTGCATTTGATTTCTCCTTTTCAATTCAATTTGAAGATACTAAAACTTGCTTCAAAATGCACGGAATTTGTGGTGATGCTACCGAAGAATTCATAGCGCATCCATACATGCCGGAGGCATGAAATGTTTATAGCCCGGCACCATTATGAAGATTCAAAACGCCGTAGGTGGGGCATGTTTATAGATCAGCGCCATCACGCAAAATTAAAACGCCATCGGCATGACATGTTCAAAACGCGGTAAAAGCGCTGCGGAATGCGGAAACAACGCTGCCACAAGGCCCGCAAGAAAATCGCGGCGCTGAAAGAATTGACAACGTGACGAATGCCGGCGCAGCCCCGCTTTTGCGGCCTGAAATCATGAACTCAGAAAGTGGAGTCACTAAAAAATGAAACTCACCAAAAAACAACTTGCAGAAGCCCGAAAAGTATATGACACCTTCTGGGACAGCTACCAAACAGGAGATGTCGACACCTTTGCCGCCACGCTGGACGACAATTTTGAGATGATCGGCACATCCGAAAGTGAACGATGCCATACGAAAGCGGCGGGTATTGAATTCTACAAGGGTCAGGTAGAAGAGGTGGTTGGTAAAGCGGAATTGAGGAACCGCCAGATCAGCGCCACCCCGGTGGATGGGCTGGTGCTGGTCAATGAGTTATCCGACATCTACATCCTGGCGGAAACCGACTGGAGGTTTTACTCAAAAATCAGAATATCGACCCTGCTTCGGAAAACATCTGACGGATGGAAGGTGGCGCAACAGCACGGTTCCCTTCCCGATATGCGTGTTGAGGGCGATGAGACCATCGCCATCGATAAAATCAGCCGGGAGAACATCGAACTTCGCGATGCGATTAAGCGTCGCACCATCGAGCTGGAAGAAAAAAACCGCGAACTGGAAATTGAAGCGTCACTCGAGCGTGTGCGCGCCGTGGCCATGAGCATGCACACCACGGATGATCTCAAACGGGTGGGAGAAATCATTTTTGCCGAGCTCAAATCGCTCGGCTTTGCCGACCTGGGCAACACGGTGATCCTCATCAACAATGACCAGAAAGAGTCGGTGCTCAGCTACTACTATTCCGGTTACGGCGTCAGCGGCGCCATCGAAGTTTTTTACAACGACCATCCGGTATTGAAGAAGTGGGCGCAGGAAATGCAAAAAGCCAGCGACGCCTTTGCCGAGATCATCATTCCGGAAAATGAAATGGCGGCCTGGAAGAAATACCGGGAAGAGATCGGTTACGCGCCCGATCCCAAACTCGAGGCGGCAAAGTCGGTGTGCTACTATTCTTATTCGACCGGACTCGGCGCCTTGAGCGTTTCCTCGTTCACGCCCATCACCGGGGAGCAAAGGAACGTACTCGCGCGCTTTCGCAACGTGTTCGCATTGGCGTATCGCCGCTACGTTGACGTCGCGCAGGCCGAAGCGCAGGCACGCGAAGCGCAGATCGAAGCAGCTTTGGAAAGGGTTCGTTCCAGAAGTTTGGCGATGCATCATACTGCTGAACTTCAAGATGTCATCCATACGGTACATCAAGAGTTACTAAATCTGAACCTCTCTATTTCCGGTGGGTCTTTCATTGCCATCAATAGTGACATTGATACAGAAATCCATTGCTGGGGATCCGGGGGCACTGCCGACACTTCAGAAGAAGTACATATTCCCCGCTTTGAAAAGCCCTTTTATACCAATCTCATAAAAGGAATTAAAAAGGGTCCGGGATTATTTACCGAGGAATACACGCAGAAAGAAAAAAGAGAATTTTTCACATTTTTATTTAAGCACGAACCCTGGTCAAAGTTAGATTCCAAGCAGAAAAAAGAAACTCTAACATCACCGGGGGGATATACCAGATCGTGTTATGTATCACCAAATACCAGCATCATTATCATTAACCATTTTGGCAAACCGTTTTCAGAGGTAGAGAATAATATTCTGATACGTTTTGGTAAAGTCTTTGAACAATCCTACACCCGTTTCCTCGATCTGCAAAAAGCCGAAGCTCAGGCCAGGGAAGCAGAAATTGAACTTGCATTGGAAAGAGTGCGAGCCCGAACAATGGCTATGCAAAAAAGTGAAGAGCTCAAAGAGGTAATTCAGCTTGTATATGAACAATTCGTTCAATTAAATATTTTTATTGAGCATACCGGGTTTATAATGGACTATAAAGCGAGGGATGACATGAATATCTGGCTGGCCGACCAGAACGGGGCTCCCTCTCAGGTAACAATTCCTTATTTCGATTCTCCGCATTGGAATAGTTTTAATGAAGCAAAAGAAAAAGGAATAGATTGCTTTGCCAACCATCTGACGTTTGAAGAAAAAAACAGGTTTTATAAAAAGCTTTTTAGGTATATCCCTGAATTGTCGGAGGAAGCAAAGGAATTTTATTTTAGCTGCCCTGGCCTTGCAATATCTACTGTATTGTTAGAGAATGTTGGCCTGTACATCGAGAATTTTTCGGGTATTCCCTATTCAGATGAAGAGAATAATACGCTTATGCGCTTTGGAAACGTATTCCAGCAAACCTATACCCGCTTCCTCGACCTGCAAAAAGCCGAAGCCCAGGCCCGTGAAGGGCAGATAAACCTGGCGGTAGAACGAGTCAGAGCCCGGGCGCTGGCCATGTTCAAATCCGAAGAAATACTGGATGTGGTGCATAAGCTGAAAGAAGAAATCATGGGGTTGGATATTCCCCACGTCATCGCAGCCACCATCCATCTCAAAGAAGAGGATGGCAGACGCCGGATCTGGGACATCACATCGGTTGAAATGGATGGGGACAGCATTCATCAGCCCCTGGATGTCCGCTATCGCCTGGAAGAGACCGACCCCGACTTTTTTATGCGGCGGATTTGGGAAAATACCGAGAACTATTTTTTGGTGGTACAGGCTGAAGAAGATTTCAAGTGCACCATTCAGTGGCTCAGGGATTGCGGCAGAGATCAGCAAGCCGATGCTACCGAGCAATTTCTGGCGGCAACGAAATTGCAGAAGCTTTACCATCCTACGGTACAATTAGCCAATGGCAGAATGTGCATCGATACGCTGGAACCACCGGCAGGGGAGGTCGAGTCGATTTTAACCAAGATGGGGGCCGCATTTGATCTGGCTTACAAACGCTTTGAGGATTTGCAAAAAGCCGAAGCCCAGGCCCGGGAAGCAGAGATTCAATTGGCGTTGGAAAGAGTGAGAGCAAGAAGCATGGCCATGCATAAAAGTGATGAGCTGGCGGATCTTTCTCTTGAGCTGGTAAAGCGGGTGCATGCGTTGGGCGTAGAAACCTGGTTTTGCGCATTTAATATTTATGATGATGATCCCGCGGGTTCACTGGAATGGGGCAGCAATGGTCAGGGCACCTTTCCTCAATACAGAACACCGAGAGAGGGAATATTTTTAGACTACTACGAGGCGGGCCAAAGAGGAGAGACACTTTTAATAAATGAGATCAGTGAAGACGAATGTCCCGCTCACTACGATTATTTGTGCAGTTTGCCGGGCGTGGGAGAGCAGTTGCTTAAAATAAAAGATGAGGGCATTCCCTTTCCAACCTCCCAGATTGACCATGTGGCCTATTTCAAATATGGATATATCATCTTCATCACTTTTGAACCGGCGCCGGAAGCTCACCAGATTTTCAAACGATTCGCCAATGTATTCGAGCAAACCTATACCCGCTTCCTCGACCTGCAAAAAGCCGAAGCACAGGCAAGGGAAGCTGAAATTGAACTGGCACTGGAGCGAGTCCGGGCACGTACCATGGCCATGCAGCACAGTGATGAGCTGAAAGACGCAGCCGCATTGTTATTTCAGCAGGTAAAAGCATTGGGCGTGCCGGCATTCAGTTGCGGATATAATATCTGGGAAAAGGATGAGAAGGAATGCACCGCGTGGATGAGCACTCCGGATGGCAGCGGTATAAATCCGGCTTTCAAAATTCCACTGACCGAAGATCCCAACTTCATTCGCTTTTACGCATCAAGGCAGCAAGGCGAGGACTTTTATGTGCTGGAAATGCGTGGCGAAAGAATGCAGGAGCATTACCGTTACCTGCGTAAAACCATACCGGTTTTTGATAACGTGTTTAACGAAATAGAGCAAGGCGGACATTCATTGCCGGAAACTCAAATGCATCATCTGGTCAATTTTTCTCACGGCAACGTGATGTTCATCACGCTGGAGCCGTGCCCCGAAGCCCACGATATCTTCAAACGGTTCGGGAAAGTTTTCGAGCAGACTTATATCCGTTTTCTTGACTTACAAAAAGCCGAAGCGCAGGCAAGGGAAGCACAGATTGAAGCGGCATTGGAGCGAGTGCGGTCCCGTTCACTGGCCATGCACAAGACCGATGAACTGCAAGAGGTGGTCCGGGTATTAGCTGAAGAGTTGAAGAACACAGGTGTCATTCTTGATACGGGCGGAGCAGTGATCTGTACATATTTTCAGGATTCCAAAGATGTGATACACTGGACTGCAACCGAAGATCCTGCTCATCCCTCCGTTCCTTATTTGTTACACTATTTCAAAGATGAATTATTTGATGAAGCATGGGCATCTAAAAACAGGGGAGACGAATATTTTGCAAAAGTATTTTCATATGATGTGAAAAACGCATTTTTCAACTATGCCTTTGAGCATTCCGATTACCGGCAACTTCCCGACGAATACAAAAAGATCATATTAGAGAGTAAAAGCCATGGGCTTGCCTGGGCCTGGTCTGAAAACTCTGCCATTATGATCCCCTCAATCCAGGGGGATTTGCCTAATGAAGAAGAAAAGGAAATCCTGATTCGTTTTGCAAAAGTTTTTGAGCAGTCCTTTATCCGCTTTCTCGATCTGCAAAAAGCTGAAGAACAAGCACGTGAAGCTAAAATAGAACTCTCGCTGGAGCGCATCCGGGCACAGGTCACAGCCATGCAGGAATCATCGGACTTGCTCGATATCGTCGTCACCATGCGTACGGAGTTTGTCTCATTGGGCCATGAGGCACACTATTTCTGGCACATGCGCTGGCTGCCCGACCGATACGAAAAAGCCATGACTTCCGGGGATGGCAGCAGAATCGGCAACGTGATGGAGCTGCCCCGCGGATTTCACGAAGATCAGCGCATGTTAGATTGGGAGAAAACAAAAGAGCCCATCGGCATTTTTACCTACGATGGCGATGCGGCAGTGGATTATGTGGACAAGATGATTCGAAAAGGACGCTTTGACCAGATCGACCACAACGCTCCCGGGCCGGATGACATCCGCGCCATCGGCGGTCTGACCTTTGTGATGGCCCGCACCACTCACGGCGAAATCGGCTACAGTCTGCCGGGCATGGTTCCCGATCCGCCGGCCGAGGACCTCGCCACACTGGTGCGCTTTGCCGGCGTTTTTGATCTCGCCTACCGGCGTTTCGAGGACCTGAAAAAAGCCGAGCTCCAAAAACGCGAAGCCGAGATCGAGTTGGCTCTGGAGCGCGTGCGCGCACGAACAATGGCGATGCAGCACTCGCACGAACTGAATGAAGCCGCTTTTGAACTGTTTGAACAGCTTCGAAGTCTGGGGGGCAATCTGTGGGGCACGGGATTTGGATTTTGCGAGGAAGATTCAGAGACCGACGAATTCTGGTTTGCCAATGAAAAGGGCGTGCTCCCTCCCGTTTCGATACCGAATACAGACGATCCTGCACATAAGAGAATGTACCGGGGCTGGAAACAAAAAGCAGACTTCTTGGCAATAGAAGAGTCCGGCAAAGCTTTAAAGTCCCACTATGACTATATGCTCTCCTTACCAGATGTAAAACCTTTCTTTCAGGAAATCCTGGATGCCGGCCTCTCCTTTCCGGATTGGCAGCAATGGAATGCCGCTTATTTTTCCCACGGCTACCTGCTGGTCATTACGGTAGAACCTTACCCGGATGAACAGATTCTTAAACGTTTTGCCAAAGTTTTCAAACAAACCTACACCCGCTTCCTAGACCTCAAAAAAGCCGAAGCGCAGGCCCGGGAAGCGCAGGTCGAAGCCGCGCTCGAACGCGCCCGTTCGCAGAGTATGCTCATGCAACATTCCAGTGAGCTGAATAACGTCTCAAATGTTTTTCATGAGCAGCTACTGTGGTTGGGGATACCAACTGAATTTTCTTATGTATGGCTGCCGGATGAAGCAAATGAATTACACCAGTTTTGGGCTACCTGGGCTGAGGAAAAAAAGAAAACAACTCATTTCAAAACCAAAGCTGTCACTTACCCGCTTGACCGGAGCGAGCCTTATACCGCAGCCTGTTTTACTGCGTGGGAAAGCAATGAGCCGATTCACATAGCACAGATAGCCCCCGCGGAAGTAGATAATTTCTTTGCCACCTGGAAAGAACTGCTTCATGGAGCGGAAAAACTGAAACCTGAATTTTTCCCGGATGGTCTTTATTATGCCGAAGCCTATATGAAATATGGCTGTTTCGGCATTAATATCCGCCGGCTACTCACTGAAGATGAAAAGCAAATTCTTCTGCGTTTTTCTGTTGAATTTGAAAGGGCTTACCGCCGCTTCCTCGACCTGCAACAAGCCGAAGCCCGCGCCCGCGAAGCTGAGCAGCAAGCCTCCCTCGACCGCGTGCGCGCCGAGATCGCCTCCATGCGCACCGCCAAAGATCTCGAGCGCATCACGCCACTCATCTGGCGCGAACTGACCACCCTCGGCGTGCCGTTTTTTCGCTGCGGCGTGTTCATCATCGATGAGGCCACCGAGCAAGCTCATGTATATCTATCAACGCCAAAGGGGAAGTCGCTCGCCGTCATGCGTATGGATTTCGATAGCTCCACCCTGGTGACGCAGACAGTCGAGCATTGGCGC
>CAZVSL010000199.1:7905-10192 GCA_964629935.1 uncultured Calditrichaceae bacterium
CGCAAACAGATCTATCGCGAACAGTGGGATAAGAAACAATTCATCGCCTGGACTCAATCGCTGGTGGAGCAGGGATTTATCAAGAATCACAGAAAATACCAGGCCGGCGAAGCAGCGCCGGAGAAGCTGGCTTTGCAGTTCGTGCCGTTCGCTCAGGGGATGCTTTACATTGGCAGCGCGGCGCCGCTCTCCGATGATGAAATCGCGCTCACGCAAACCCTTGCCGATGCTTTTGCCGTCGCCTACGCGCGTTACGACGATTTCCAGCGCCTGGAAGCGGCCAAAGCGGAAATCGAAGCGGCCCTGGAAAACCTGAAGAAGACACAAGGGCAACTGGTGCAGGCCGAAAAAATGGCCTCGTTGGGTCAGCTCACCGCCGGCATCGCCCACGAGATCAAGAATCCGCTCAACTTCGTCACCAATTTTGCGCAACTCTCCTCGGAACTCATCGACGAACTTTCAGAAGAATTGCATGCGAACCCGGACAAATCCATCGCTGATTTGCGCGACCTGCTGGATGAGCTGCTCACCGATTTGCGCGCCAACAATGAAAAGATCAACGAGCACGGCAAGCGCGCCGACAGCATCGTCAAGAGTATGATGCAGCACGCCAGAGGGGGCAAAAACGAGCGCCAACCTACCGAACTGAACGCACTGGTTGAAGAATACCTCAACCTCACCTACCACGGCATGCGCGCCCGGGTGGCAAATTTCAATGTGAGCATCGAGCGGGATTTCGGCGAGATCGACGGGAAGGTGGAAATGGTGCCGCAGGAGATCGGGCGCGTGCTGCTGAACATCATGGGCAACGCCTGCGACGCCGTGCACCAGCGCGCGCAATCAGAGGGCGAGGCCTATCAGCCGAAATTGTCGGTAGCCACGCGCCGGGTCGCCGCCGGCATTGAAATCCGCATTGGCGATAACGGCGGCGGCATCTCGGACGAGATCCGGGAGAAGATTTTCGAACCCTTTTTTACCACAAAGCCGACCGGTTCCGGGACCGGCCTGGGTCTGTCGTTGTCCTACGACATTGTGACGCACGGACATGGCGGAACTTTGACGATGGAAAGCTCACCGGATGAAGGCGCGAGCTTCATCATCACCTTGCCGGGGTTCTCCCCGTGAGTTAGACCCAATTTCCCCGTTGAGACCGGTGCAGGTAAATCACGCTGCAAGAAAGAAATCAAATTCGGCGCGTTAAAAGGGAAAATCCGGATCAGTGAGGACTTTGATGCGCCTCTGCCGCCGGAGATTTTTGACGCCTTTGAAGGGCGCAGCACATGAGGCTGCTCCTCGACACGCACGTCCTTCTCTGGTGTCTGGAAGGAAACGATAGTTTGACCGACAGGGCCCGAAAGACTATTTCATCCGCTGATTCGGTCTATGCCAGCGCCGTCAATGTCTGGGAAATCGTCATCAAGATATTGACCGGAAAGTTGCAGTTACAGATAGATCCGCAAGACCTGGTTGAGACCATCACAGAAAGCGGTTTTGAGATGCTCGCCATAAAGCCGGAACACGCACTTAAATTGCTGGATTTGGAGGATTTCAACCGAGATCCTTTCGATCGTATCCTGATTGCGCAAAGTCTGGTCGAACCATTACATTTGGTGACCTGTGATTCGGTGGTGGCCAAATATGGCGGGAATATTATTCGGGTGTAACGATGAATGATCATCGGTGTTGGGAATGCGGCCGACCGCCAGCAGCAGGTGCGACCCGACCACCTCCGGCGCGCCGCTTTTGCAATCGATCTGAACTGCTATTTCATTCCCTTTTTTTTGACGCCGATACATTCCGAATTGAGGCGGATGGCGACCCCTTCGTTTTCCAGGATTTCCCTGACCGCTTCGGAGATGTCTTCATCGTCGCGTTGAATCAGGCGCGGCCCTTGCTCGACCACTGTTACTTTGCTGCCAAAGCGGGGATACATTTGGGCGAATTCGAGTCCGACGTAACTGCCGCCGATGATAGCCAGATGCTCCGGCAGAAAGTCGATGTGCATCATGCCGGAGTTGGTCAGATAATCGACCTGATCGAGGCCGGCGAAGTCTGGCACCCGCGCCCGCCCGCCGACGTTGATGAAGATTTTCTCCGATCCAGGATTTCATCGCCGACTCGGACTGTGTGCGGCGCTTCGAAGCGGGCGTGCCCTTTGTAAACGGTCAGCTTGTCGATTTTCTTCATCCACTCCGGCACTTCGTCGTTGTGTCGACCCACGACATCGTCCTTGCGCTCTTTCACTTTTTTCATATCGACGCTGATCGTCCCGTCGATGACCACGCCA
>CAZVSL010000200.1:0-10182 GCA_964629935.1 uncultured Calditrichaceae bacterium
ACCCGGCGTTCGGCGTGTAGGTGATTTCGCCGGTGGAGCTGTTGACTGAAGTGCTGCCATTCGACGGCGATGAAACCACGGTGACAGTAGACACCACCAGTGAACCATCGTTATCGTTGTCGTTGGCCAGAACATCGATCTCTACCGGTGTGTCCTGGTTCGTGGTCGCGTTGTCGTTATTCGCCACCGGCGCACTGTTGCCGTTGACCGCGATGCTGACTGTGGCGGTGTTGGAGGTCTCCCCGTCGTCATCATCGACCGTGTAGGTGAAGGAATCACTGCCACTGAAACCGGCGTTGGGCGTGTAAGTGATGTCGCCCGTGGAGCTGTTGACTGAAGTGCTGCCATTCGAGGGTGTTGAAACCACGGTGACAGTAGACGGCACCAGGGAACCATCGCTGTCGCTGTCGTTGGCCAGCACATCGATGGTGACGGCTACGTCTTCATCGGTGGCGACGTTGTCGTTGTTGGCAACAGGTGGCGTGTTGCCGGAGCCGCCGGCTGTGGTGATAATCAGCTTCGGGATGTGCGCGGCATCATCCGCTTCCTTGGAACGATATTCCGACCGGTTGTTTGAGGCGGTAGCGATACCGAAGCTGACTTCGCCATTGCCGCTGATGGCGCTGGCATTCAAAATGAAGTCAACATAACTATCTGCCGCTACTGCACCAATCGAGCTGCTCACTGCCGCACCCATCGCAGGCTTGTTGTTCCACGTCAGCGTGCTTTCGTCCCACGACCCGGAAACCGCATAGACCGTGCCGCCGTCGTCGCTGCCATTTATACAGTACAGGCGCAACTTCACACTATCCACACTCCCGGAAAGGCCGCTCAGGTTGAATTTCAAATAGCTTTCGTAAATTTCCGACGAGCCAGCATCCACTTTGAAAGACTTGTTGTCGCCATAGTTGGTGTCCTGGCCGGTGTTTTTTACCTGGGCATCGTCGCTGGCTGAGAACGCCAACGTCTGGCTGCCACCCCCACTCGCCTGTACCGTCACAGCGACCGTGGCAACATTCGACGTCGCGCCCTGGTCGTCATCGACCGTGTAGGTGAAGGAATCACTGCCACTGAACCCGGCGTTCGGCGTGTAGGTGATTTCGCCGGTGGAGCTGTTGACTGAAGTGCTACCATTCGATGGCGATGAAACCACGGTGACAGTAAACACCACCAGTGAACCGTCGATGTCAGTGTCGTTCGTTAGAACGGAGATGGCGACGGACGTGCCTTCATTGGTGGCAACGTTGTCATCGTCAGCCACGGGCGCGTCGTTGACCGAATTGACCGTAATGCTGACGGTGGCCGTGTTGGAAACGGCGCCGTTGTCATCTTTGACTGTGTAAGTGAATGAATCATCGCCGTTGAAATTGTTGGCCGGTGTGTAAGTCACCACGCCGGTGCTACTGTTGACCGTGATAGTGCCGTCGGTCGGGCCGCTGGTGATGGTCACTGTCGTGGCGTCGAGCGTGCCGTCGCTGTCGCTGTCATTGGCCAGTACATTGATATCGATGGCTACGTCTTCATCGGTGGCGACGTTGTCATCGTTGGCAACCGGTGGCGTGTTGCCGGAGCCGCTGCCGGAGAAAGTCACGACCAACTGTGGCGGTGCAACCCCTTCCTTGGTCGAATAGACCACTTCATTGCTGGAGCCTGGATATAAGCAGAAACTGATAGCGCCATCTCCGGTAACAACTGCTGTCACGTCCAACTCCACCAAATCGTTCGGGTTGACGGCACCGGCTTCCTGCAGTGGTGGGTCGGAAACCTGAGGTGCATTGCCTGAGGTTAGAAATTCCTCGGTCCAAAGTGCCGAGCCATCATCAAAGTAGTTCGACACCTGATAGAGCTTGCCGCCGTGGTCTCCGCCCGAGCTGCTGCCGCTGTCAACCGTTAGCCGCAGTTTGGCCTCGCTTACGGTGCCCGTAACACCGCTGACATCGAACTTAAAATAGGAGCTGAAATTGTTCTCATCCACCTTGCAGGTGGTTTTGTCACCGTAGTTGTTGGTAGGCGCCGTCAACTTCACCTGGGCATCGTCTTTGGGTTGGAAGGTCAGCGTCTGAATGACCACAGCGTTCACCGTCACAGTCACCGTGGCCGAATTCGAAGTAGCTCCGTTATCATCCTGGACCGTGTAGCTGAATTGGTCCGTTCCGCTGAAGCCGCTGTTCGGGGTGTAGGTGATTTCTCCTGTCGAGATGTTCACTTGGGTTGCACCATTCAACGGGTTGCTGACCACCGTCACCGTGGCAGGCACGAGAGTGCCGTCGCTGTCAGAATCATTGGCCAGGACATCGATGACCACCGCCAGGTCTTCGTCTGTGGTGGCAGCGTCATTGTTGGCTGTCGGTGCGCTATTCGGCATGGGATTGATGGCAACCGCGATGGCCACCCAGTCCAGAGCGGTGAGCTGGCCGCCATTGTAGAACTGGCCAGAGAGAGTCACATTGTCCGGTGAGGGTGTGCTTTTTTCAACAATGGCTACACCCGCCGTGTAGCTGCCATTGTCCTGAGTAAACTCTCTGCGCTCGACGGTACCGCCCGTCTCCAGGTGGCTGCGGTTTCTCAGCGCCACCGCCCCATAGACAACCGCATCCGTGAACACGGTCAGGGAATAGTTGTCCGTATCCGTGCCGCCCGTGCACCCGCCATCCACGCCATTGGTGTTCTTCCGCTGAAATGCGGCTACCGGATTGTTCGGGTCGACCCCAAAATATCGCGACACTGCGATCACCGCGGTCTCGGTCGTAGCCGCCAGATCAGCCGTGACCGTGCCGGTACTGGCTGCGCCGAACGCCCACCAGATCTCGACATTGGTCTTGTTGTTGCTGCCACACTGCTCGGCCAGTGGCGTCCAGCTCAGTCCCAGCCCGCTGACTGCGGTGATGTCTTCCGGTGTGCGGGTAGAAATCGCGGCAAGATAAAGCTGATCGCTCTGCCCGCTCACCGCCGCCGAAGTCGTGACGGAATTAGAGTTGGTCGTACCGCCCGTTCTGGTCTCATGATACGTCACCTGCGCCAGCAGCGGCACAGAAACCATGCAGATACAAGCCATCAAAGCGAAGTAAAGAATAGCGTGTCTCATCGTCCCTCCTGTGGTCTTATGAGTGTGTGAATGGATATAAGGTATACGACTTGCGATTTACGCCTTACGAATTACGCATTACACCTTATCGCCTATAGTTCTTGCCGGGCAATGCCGCCGCGCCCCCTGTATGTTGCTGGCTAACCGTCTCGGAGAAATCACTCTCGATGCCGCCTTGCACCGCCGTCATCTTGTAATAATATAGCAAACCGACGCCGCCATCCTGGCCCGGGTCGCTCGACAATGTGAGATCGGGGTGATTGATCTGGGTCAGCCAGTCCCGTTCGTTGTAAATGTGGTCGACACCCTGGATCCCGCCACCGAGCTCGAGACGTTTGACCTGTCCGGTTGGTTCGTAAGTGTACAGAGCATCCGGGTCACCGGGCTTGATGTTGACACCATTTGAGTAGACCGCGGTCAGACGTCCAAGAGCGTCGTAATCATACCACACGTAGAGCGCGTCGACATCTGAGGGTTGCGCGTAGCTGTATTCGAGTTTGGTGATATTGTTCTGCAGGTCATAACTATATTCGATGCGAAACGGATAGTTGCCGGACGACGCATCATTTTTTGCGATCTCTTTTTCGACCCATTCGACATTGCCGCGGGCGTCGTACGAATAGTACTCGACGCCTGAATTGCTGAAGTGCTCGCTGCGATAGACCACCCGCGCCAGCCTGCCCTTGACATGCCTCTGCCCGGGTTGTGTCGCCATGTCGAAAGTGTATTCAACGTCGACAATCTGCCCCGAGGTCGGGAAATCCGGATCATCGGCGTTGGCTTGCGTGAACAGCGCTGGCGTCTCCACTCTACCTTCCTCGATCTTACGGTTCAGAAAATCATATTTGTAGTAGATGAAATAGCCATTGGCGGCGCCGTTGCCGTCTTTGACGAAACGCAGGTTGCCGTTCTTGTCGTAGAAATACTCGGTCACGCCGTCATCAGGCGTCTCCTTACGGATGAGCTGGTTGAGGGTATTGTATTGATATGACGTCACCCAGTCGTTTTCGGCGCCATGTGGTGGCTCGAAGTAATTGGGTGGGTGCACGAGCAGCAGGTTGCCGGCGCCGTCATAGTGGAAGTGGGTTTGCAGCACATTGCCGGGGTCGCTGTCGACATATTGCAACTTGAACACGGTCTTGCCGGATTCGTCCTGGTATGTGAAGACCTCATTGTCGTTTTCATCGATCTGCTGCACCTGTTGCCAGACAATGGTGGCTGCCTCACTCGACGATATCGCCAAACCGTGGCGGTGAAACCGAGACTTCCGCTCCGGCTGTGGTGGTGGCAAGCCGCCACCCGTGTCATAGAATTCCGGTAGAATGGTTTTTGCCAGCACATTTTTGTAGGTGTACTTCGACACGGAGTGTTCCAGCTCCGCTTTATGAACGTCGAATCCAGGGTGATACACCGCTGTCGGGCGGTCATCGATTTTCGAGAAATAATTGGTAAAGGTCAGCAAAGCGTTGTCGAAAACAGATGGGTTATAGGCTGGTGTACTTGCAGTTGCCGGTTGTTCCAGGGGCTTGAATTCCTGAATCGTCTGGTCATACATGTTATAGCCAGCCCCGGAATAGAGATGATATTCCCCGGCCCCAAGAACACCAGGCAAGGTATCGATGACGGTTTGGACTCTTCTGGCGCGACTGTCATAATAGTCGTAGATGTCTGTGAACTCGTTCTCGTCGTAGAATGAGCGTGTCTTCACGTAGTTGGGTGTTTCCGGGTCAAAGGCGCCATTCCAGGGCCGGGAGAAAGCATAGTCATAGTTCGCAATGCTGCCTTTTTCATCACTCGAGCCAGACAGGCGGCCGAAGTTGTCGTATTGGAAGGTCGTTTTGCGACCGTTTTCATCTGCGATTTCGCTGACTTGCGCAAAACGGGAATCGTACTGAAATCGCCTGCTCAGTCGCTTGCTGGCACCGCTGGCGAGCGCCTCGAAGGCTTCAATCGCTGTGATATAAGCCCGTCCCGGCCCGTTCATCGTTTCGGTGGTATCGGCAGGATTCGCATTGTCACCGTAGTACAAACGGATTTCATGACCATAAGCATCTTTATATCGGGTTATCTGACCGTACTTGTACTGCAATGCTTCGAACTGCAATTGCCATCTGCTGTCCGAAGGTGCGCTGCCGTCCCAGCCGTCAAAGTCGGCGGGGCTGGCATGGTCGTCGCTTCGCCAGGCATACTGTCGGTGCACTTGCCACACGTCACGAGGCAGGTCGAAGAACGGTTCGCCATCTCCGAGCGGCGCATCCACCTGAGGCGGCCACGGCGGCAACTCGCGGAAGGTCGTTACACTGGCGGATTGCAATACAAAAGTAGGTGGCGAGGCGGGGTCATCTCGCAAACTGGTCTGGTCCTTGAAGTAGGTTCTGCGTTCGCACACCGGCGCCAGCAAATTGCTTTGCAGCATGTCACTGTATTCATCTTTCTCGAAGGCATAGGTGATATCTTCGCGCAGCTCGCGGTCACTGCTGACAGTTAGAATCGACTTCACCTGTTTTGTGGCGGGTGACAGGGTGCGAGAAACCGCAACAGTTGATTTCGGTGTGCCAGGCAGAAAAGGCTGGTAATCCCACACGGTTGTGTCGCTCTTGACTTGCGAGCAATACTGCCAGATAAAACCGGTCTGGGCATCGATAACGGTGTGCAGTCGAGAGGCACGCGTCGCGAAATCGTCATACCTGTAGGTGACTGTCTTCTTGCCACCGCTTTCAAAAATGGTTTCCTTTTTGATAAGTCTCGTCCAGCTAAAGTTTCTGTTGTCCGTATAAAAACGCCAGATGTTGGCATTGTCCAAGTTCGTGATGAAGCAGCCTTGTGGCCTGGCTTGAGTATCGGTGAAGAAGTTCTTGTTGACATCGTAGTAGTAGACTTCATGAGCAGGAAGCGTCTCGAAATCGTAACTCCAGCGGATTGACTCATAGACGATGTCATTCCCACCGCGGTTCATGGCACGATATTCGTTGAAGTTTATGGGCACGGGGTCGCCCTGCTGATGTGTCAACCAGGGCACGAGCTGAGGCGGCACGCAGGGCGCCCAGCCTTCGCCATAGGTAAAGTCGATGCGCATATTCTCATCCTTCAAAGGCTCCGTGCGTACTATTTTAGTCACCCTGATTCCGCCCTGGCGCCGGCCGTTCGTAAAATAGTATTTGACTTCCTCACCGGAATCGTCATAGTAATAAGTATAACTATTGTCGATCCGGTCGTTTTCATACTCATAGCGTTCTGTGGCGCCAGCAGGAAACGTTATCTGTTCCAGGCTCCACGCCTGAGCGTCATCCACGACATCGTCGATACCGATCTTGAGCGTGCCGTTATGACCGTCATCGTAGTAACCGTAGCCGTCGATATACCACCGGTCTGACAGGTCGGTCCAATCCGGATTCAGGCTGACATATTGGAAATCGTAGCTCGGAAGATTCTGACCATCGTGAGATCTGAAATAAATGCGGTTCAACGTCAGCTTACCCATACCGGCGTTGTCTTCGGGAAACCTTCTGAACCTTGCCAGCGAATAGTCCTGGTCCAGAACCGCCTCTTTGACTTCACTGGTTCCGGCGGAGCCTATCTTAGGCAGCTTCGTATAGCGATACAGGACAATGCTGGCCAATTTCTTGTAATACGGGCGGACATCGAACTCTCCGTCATCCTTTGTCTTGAAGTGTTGCAGGTCGCCATCGGAGCGGGAAGAGTGAACGAATTCAGCAAAGTGTGTTGGCGTGATGATGCGCTTCAGGTAGGTGTTATGAATGATCTGCGACTCACCCGGTTGCCACCAGTACTGGAAGACATTGTCCGGACCGCCTCCCGGATCATTGCGGTATTCGAAGACGATCCAGTCCACATAATTTCTCAGGGACTCATAGTCTCGGTCATGTCTGCGTACGTTCCTTAGCAAGAGGTTATCGTCCCCGGCATAATCCGGCCCGGCTATGGCCAGAAGTCGCCATACATTCACATAAGCGCTGTGCTGCGGGTCCGAGAACTGACTTTGAGGAACGTAAGATTTATACAGACCTATGGATGGCAACCCGAAGAAATAGCGAACGCCGTCTTCGGTGGTGATGATGAACCTGTGCACGTCGTGCTTGCCGTTGGGAAAGGTGATGTTGTTCTCTTCCATTCCGGCGACGCCCAGCTCGCTCAGGAGCGGCGTTCCTTCGATTCGCCACGGGCGGTAGTCCTCAAAATAGAACGGCGCGTTTGATTCGAACAGGCGATTGGGATGCTTTCGGTGAAAATCCGGATGGAAGGAAGAATTCGCCCTGCCGAACGGAACGGTTCCTTTACCGGGCAAGGTGAGGTAATAGGTGTCCGGCATGTATTGCCAGCTTTTTGGAGAGCTGCCATCGTCTTCATAGTCCGGGCCGAACTCATAGTCGTAGACCCCATGTGCCGCGTCAGTAACCCGTATGTTGCCTTGCACATCCCGCGTAATACTACCCGGATCGAAATTCCAGCCGAGCCCTATCCAACTTGCCTGCTGGTGATAGCGAATCCCGGCTTTGTAGCTGAACGCGATCTCGAAATCACGTCCGGGCGTACCCGGTACGGTCATGATCGGAATCGAGAGGTTCAAATCGCCTTTGGCGTCGACCTTCGCTTCCTGTGGTCCAGCAAAATGCCACACTTCCGGTTGCATGTCGAGCTCGTTGAAACGCTTGAAGTCCTGGGCCTGAAGTGGTGTCGAGAAGATTGGAAGCAACAATAGCAGTAGAGTCAATCTCTTATCCATTTTTCCCTCCTGATTCCATTTTGTTAAAATTCTTCCGTGCTGCTAGTGCATTTTAGAAATGATAATGTAAAGGGATGTTTTGTAGTGTGAAAAGTTTGTCCCCACAGACGCAACTCCGGTGCCAGAAATCCAATCCTATACAAAGCCATTGTTTTTAAGTTGTTTACATGTTTTCACAGAATCTCAAAAATGCAAAAGAATGTGGGTTTTTTTTGTGTCGTCGAAGAGGCAGCTCTTGCTCAAGACTATTAAAAACAAAAGCTAATGGGTGTGGGAGTTTTCCCCATCTGAAAATGATCTGCCGGGTTAAGGCCTAAGAAATAGTGGCCTGTGAGTGTGGGGTTTTTGCCTTGTCCGGTGCATTCGCGCACGCTTGTATTTGAGTGCTCCGACAACTTGCAGAATACATTTTTCGTCATATTCTATGTAGATAGTCGAAAAAATCGCAACCAATTATGACATTATCGCAACATACTTACTTGCGTCTCTGCTCAAAATTAAGTAGATTGTGTTGAGTTAGGGGCTTGCAGCTTCAGATTCTTGATGAGGCTGTGATGGCGTAGTCGGCCACCATCTAACTACCCATTTCATTCACCCAGAGATCAATGAGTCTAATCATTTTAATATCAGGATAACCGCCTTAATGCGTGACGGGCCTGGCGTTAAAATAAGTGAGGATGCCAAGGACGTTGTCTGTTGTAGTTTTCTGCGAAAACCCGGCTTGAATGGCTTCATCGGGAAGGACCCCGAATTCCTTAACGTATTATCGAAGTTGCCGATTCTTGCAAAGACTGACACCACGATTCTCATCACAGGAGAAACGGGTGTGGGCAAGGAACTTGCTGCACGGGGGTTACACTATCTGAGCCAGCGCGCCTCGAAACCATTCATACCTGTCAATTGTGGCGCTCTGCCATCTACGCTGGTTGAAAATGAGCTGTTTGGCCATCAGAGGGGGGCATTTACAGACGCACGTACTAACAAGAAGGGACTGCTGGCAGAAGCCGAGGGCGGCACGCTCTTTCTGGACGAAATGGAGGCGCTTAGTCTGGAGTCGCAGAGTGTTCTCCTGAGGTTATTACAGCAGAAAACCTATCGCCCGTTAGGCAGCAATCAAAATCTGCGCGCCAACATTCGAATCATCGGGGCCACCAACGTCAATTTAAAACAGCAGGCAAGAAAAGGTCAATTCCGCAGCGATCTGTTTTACCGTTTTGCTATTTCGGTAGAAATCCCACCCCTACGAGAGCGCAAGACAGATATTCCTCTCCTGGCAGACCACTATCTGGAGAAATATTGTCGTGAGTTTAACATGACGCCCAAGTGGCTTTCAGCAGATGCCCGCGCCAAACTGATGTGGTATGACTGGCCAGGAAATGTACGCGAACTGGAAAACACAATCCAGGAGGCAATTTTGTTTTCCCAGGGCGAGAAGATTACGTCGGATGATATTTGTCTCGACTCCACAGCCACTGATGTGAGCGGACTGTCCTTCGTTGAGGCAAAACGGCGGATGGTTGAGGAATTTGAAAAGAACTATCTCATCCAGCTTCTGATCCGGTGTCATGGTAACATAAGCAAGGCAGCAAAGTGCGCTCGAAAAGACCGGGCAGATTTGTCAAGACTGATTCGCAAGCATAACATCGACGCAACTGCATTCAAAAATCACTCCTCCATTTAGACATATCCATCCGATGGTCCGGAGCCATCGGATGGATACAATCTGTGGGTTTTTCCCCACAGTTGGCGTGTACTATTCTCTACACACTTACCTGCCTGTTTCTTTTGACTCTTATAAGTTGTTCACCGAATACAGTCCTCACCTGAACTCCCCTAAAACTCACCCATCAGCAATAGTTCCGCGTACTCTAAGTCGTGGATAAACAGATAGTAGTTTACAGTTCAGAAAACCGGCATGGCAATTGCTTGTTACTCGGGCAGCACATTTCTAATTAGCCCAATACACCTTGTTACTAACTATTACTACTTCGGTAGATTCGAATGAACGGGGCATTTCTACCAGCTCACATTTCGACCAGCGCAATGTCCCGGTTTATTCCGTACCCTGAGCCTGTCGAAGGCTACCTGACGCCGGGTTTCCAAACGAAAATCGAACTTATCGAGGTAGTACTATAATGCCTGGAACTGCAACCAGTGACTCCGTCATGCCATGAACCGGACACCCGGATTGCGCTATCGATTTTGGATTACCTGGTGAAACACCCCGACGCTAAGGATACCTTGACGGGAATCGCGTCCTGGTGGCTCCTTCGGGATTATGTTGACAAGCTGTTGCAGCAAGTGAGTCACGCTATTGATTTTCTGGTTGCACAGGATCTCATAAAGACACGTG
>CAZVSL010000201.1:0-2862 GCA_964629935.1 uncultured Calditrichaceae bacterium
CTACACCAGCGGGACGTCGATTGGGTCAACAAGATCAAGAAGAAACGTGGAGAACCTCTTGTCGCCCCCCTCTATACGATGGAGGACGCCGAAACCACTCTGCAGAGCTTCATTCCATCCGATTACGCCTCCACATTTGAAGTGGCATCGGGGGTTTCGGTGACCTTTCGAGATGCAGGTCATATCCTCGGTTCCGCCAGTGTGTTGCTGGAAATCAAAGAAGGTGGGAACTCAATCCGCCTCGGATTCTCGGGCGATCTCGGAAGAAAGGATGTTCCCGTACTGAGGGATCCGGATTACCTGCGGGAACTCGACTTCCTGATCATGGAGAGTACATACGGAGACCGGATACACAAACGTTCAGAGGATGTGGAAGAAGAACTGGCACAACTCGTCCGCCGAGTTGCTGAGGGGGGCGGGAAAATCATTATTCCCGCTTTTGCCGTCGGCCGCACACAGTCGCTGTTGTATGATATTCGCGAGCTGGAGCAACTTGGCAAAATCCCAACGCTGCCCGTATATCTTGATTCGCCCATGGCCGTGGACGCCACCGAAGTGTTCGAACGGCGCAAAGGCGACTATGACCTGCAGGCGAAGATACTCGAAATAAGTGGCCAGCAGATTCTGCGGCCCGGCAAGCTCCATATCACCAGAAAACCCGCTGAATCAAAAGCGATCCGCGAGGTCAAGCGGGAGGCGATCATCATTTCGGCAAGCGGCATGCTAACCGGCGGCCGTATTTTGCACCACATGGCGCAACGATTGCCGCACGCACACAATACCATCTTGTTTATCGGCTATCAGGCCGAAGGTACACGCGGCCGCACAATTCTGGATGGCAAGTCTGAAGTAAAAATGCACGGTCAGTACGTGCCCGTGCGGGCTCATATCGAGACGCTGTCCGGATATTCCGGCCACGCCGACTACAACGAAATCCTGGCCTGGCTCATGGGTTTCAACAAGCCGCCGGCAAAGACCTTTCTGGTGCACGGCGAGCCAGAGGCCGCAAAATCGTTGCAGGGCAAAATCGAATCACATTTTGGCTGGCAGGTGGAGATTCCGGAGTATGGACAGAGTTTTGAGTTAGACTTGTAGATCAGGTGTCTAACTTGTCGATCAGCTTTGAGAAGTAAGTCTTGATAGTCGAGCAACGCCTTCTCCTTTTCTGCTATCAGCACTTGCAGTCCGTTTTCATCTTCTGTGCCGCGATAGCCAAAGAAGAGTCCTGGCTTAAGATTGTGGTAGGTAAAGACGCCAAAGGCATTTTCAAACTCCGTCGTCTTTTTGGAAGTAATCGAGGTGACCTGATAGACTCGCTCCGGGATAAGATTATGATAGGACAGAGCATATTCCAGACTGATATAGGAGGGAAAAACTAACTGGTTGGCGATGAATTCACGTGATGGCGTCAACTTGCGATCCTGCTCATTCAGAACATATAGCCCCTTTTTCAATGGCAGTAGTAAGCCACGATTTTTCCATCCTGAAATCTGATTCAGAAAAACTTGCTTGTTCTTTGCGAAAGGCAGCAGTTCTTGTGTGGAAATAACCGGATAATCTCGGACAAGTCGTTTGAATTCACTAAATTTCATTTCTCTAAATAATCTTTTTTTATTATTTAGAGAAATAAAGCGATGCTTCCTTCATAAAGCAAGTGCTTTCACCTACTTCTGGCCACTGAGGTAAACCGGCGGCCGGGGGCACAAATTTCAAACAAACGTAAAAAATCCGCGTTTCATTCGGGTCAATCTGTGGCTTAATTCAAGAATCGGAAACCGGACAGGATGGAACCATGACTTACGTTGTTCGAAATCCGATTTTCGGCTGTGGCAAGAGGTAGTACAATTTGTTTTGCCATTTGCCGCTTGTAATTTCGGTTTGCTTAATTCGTAGCCTCCACCATCAGCTCAGTCATGCGCTGCACAAATTCTGTCTGCGAGCTGAGGCTGCCCTCGATCAGCAAAGCGCCTTCATAAATCTGCAAAATGCTTTTGCGCAGCACAGGGTCGCTGGCGTCGGCGATGAGGCGCTTGCCCAGATTCTTTATCAGCGGATGCGACATATTGATTTCCAGAATCTTCTTGGAGCTGGTGTAGTCCTGATTCATCATCTTCATCATCTTCTCCATCTGTTTGTCCATGCCCTCCTTGCCGACCACCAGCGTGGCGGCGGAATCCACCAGCCGCTTCGAAGGAATCACGTCTTCAACTTTGTCGCCCAGGGTTTCTTTAAACACCTTGATGAGCGAATCTGACAAATCTTTACCCAGCGCCTCTTTATCCTCTGCTTTGTCTTCCTCCAAATCCAGATCAGCTTTGTCGATGGATTTTAGCGGCTTCTTATCGTATTCATTCAAGCCGGGCACGATGAATACATCAAACGGATCGGTCAAGAGCAGAACCTCAAAGTCATTTTTCTTGAAGTATTCCAGATTAGGATTGCGCTCGATGACGTCACGATGCTCGCCCGAGAGATAGTAGATCTCCTTCTGCCCTTCTTTCATGCGGCCGACGTAATCTTTCAGTGACGCAAGCTCATCCTTGCCGGTTTTGGTGGTTTCGAAACGCAGCAGTTCGACGATTCTGTCCTTGTTCGTGAAGTCGCTGTTGACGCCGGTCTTAAAGATGGGCCCGAAGTTCTGATAGAACTTCTTGTATTTTTCAGGCTCTTTTTTGGCCCAATCTTCCAGGAAACTGAGAACGCGCTTGGTCAAAATGTTTTTAATTTTGACCATCACCGGACTCGACTGCGTGACTTCACGCGAGACATTCAGGGGCAGGTCTTCGGTGTCGACCACGCCGCGCAAGAAGCGCAGATACTCCGGCAGCAGCTCTTTGCAATCATCCTGAATGAACACTTTCT
>CAZVSL010000201.1:2872-9842 GCA_964629935.1 uncultured Calditrichaceae bacterium
CAGATGCTCTTTGAAAAACATGGGCGGCGCTGTCTCAGGAATGAAAACCAGCGCTTTGAAATTGACTGCGCCCTCGATAGAAAGGTGCAGATGACCGAGCGGCGGACTGAAGTCGTTGGAGACGAACTTGTAGAATTCGTTCAGCTCCTCTTCTTTAATATCATCTTTATTCCGGTGCCAGAGCGCGGTCACGCGGTTGACTTCCTCATTATCCACAAAGATGGGGAACTCGACAAAATTGGAGTACTTTTTGATGACATCCTTGACGCGATAGGTTTCGCTGAAATCCTTGTGCTCGTCTTTGAGCTTGAATGAAATGCGCGTGCCGCGCGTTTTCTTGTCGATTTCTTCGATAGTGAATTTGCCCTGCCCGTCCGAACGCCAGCGATAGCCCTTCGAGTTCTTGTCTGCGTGCCGGGTTTCGACCACAACTTCATCCGTAACCATAAACACAGAATAGAAACCGACGCCGAATTGTCCGATGAGACCGGCATCGACCGGCTGGTCCGCCTCTTTCATCTTTTTCAAGAATTCCAGAGTTCCGGAGCTGGCCACCGTGCCGATTTCGTTGATCAAATCATCACGCGTCATGCCGATGCCGGTATCTTCTATTGTGAACAACTGTTTTTTGGAATCCAGCTCGATATTGATCTTCAGATCAGCGTCGGGATCATTCACGTCCGTATCTGTCAGCATCCTGAACCGAATCTTGTTGAGCGCATCAGAGGCATTTGAGATAAGCTCGCGCAAAAAAATCTCAGGGTTGGTGTAAAGCGAATGCACGATGAGATGAAGGAGCTGCTTCATCTCCGCTTTGTACTCAAATTCCTGGGTTTTCTTTTTTTCGGTTTTGGTTGCCATCAGCTTCATCCTTTCTGTTTTTGTGGAACGGACACATCTAATGTTGCTTGCGAAAGGGTCGCAGAAACCAACGTCGAATATAAAAATTACGGGGTTAATTTTCAACAAGATTGTTGCGTTTGAACACGGTAATGCGAGTTTGAGACGGTATGGGGATCGAGAAAACAGACTTAGCTCCAGCTAAGCTTCCGCACGCAGCACTTCTAACGGCGGCCGGTCGAGGATGCCGCGGCTGTTGCTTAGGCCGATGAAAACTGTCAGACTGGTGACGCAGATAAACGCCACAACGAACGGCAAAATAGTGGGAACGAAAACGGCATCGAAGACAAAGAACGCCATGGCCCAGCCTCCGGCATAAGCTAAGACCAATCCTGTAATCGCGGCCAGCCCACCTAGAAAAGCATACTCCACGATCATGATTTTTCTTATCTGACCGCGCTGAGCGCCAAGCGTCCGCAACAATACGCTTTCCTGGACGCGTTGAAAACGGCTGGTGATCAGCGCCGCCGCCAGCACGATCAGGCCGGTGACGATACTAAACAAAGCCATAAAGCGGATGACAAAAGCGATCTTGGTTACAAAGCCATCCACAGTTTTAAGTACAAGACTGAGATCGATCATGGATACATTGGGAAACGATTGCACCACCGCGCGCTGCAGTTTCGCAGAGCTCTCAGTGGTCGGCGCCTTCGTTGCCATGATATAGATCTGTGGTGCATATTCCAGCGCCCCCTTTGGAAACACAACCATGAAGTTAGCCTGGATACGCTGCCAGTCGACTTCGCGCAGGCTTGCCACACGCGTGGTGAGCGGCACGCCCTGCACGTTCCAAACGATGGTATCGCCAGGCGCAACATTGATGCGTTCGGCAGCGCCCTCTTCCATGGAAATGGGGATAACCTCCAGGTCAGAGCTGATCTCCGGTATCCACTCGCCGGCGATAATCTTCTCCGATTCGAACAAAGAATCCCGATATGTAGTGCGGAACTCCCAGCGCAGCAGGCCATTGCTAACGTCGCGCGTGCTGTCACCCAGGATGGCTTCGACGGGCTCGCCGTTCAACGATTCCAGGCGCATGGTGACCATCGGCGCTTCCTGCACGACAGGCAAACCGTGGGCGCGCACAGTATCGAAAAGCGCCTCTTTCTGGTCCGGCTGAATGTCGAACAGAATCAGATTAGGGCGGTCGCCGCCGGCCGCAAACGTTATCTTGTTCAGCAACGTATGGCGTGATAAATAAAGCGTGGTGATCAGGAAGGCGCCCAATCCGATAGCCAGCATCAGCACCAGAGTCTGATTGTTAGGCCGGTACAGATTTGCCAGGCCCTGGCGCCAAACAAAAGCCCAGGATTTCGGAAAAAACTTTCGAATGGCGACGGTGAGCAGTTTTGCTGCTCCCGCGAGTAAGGCAAGGGCAGCAAACAGGCTTAACAGAAAGCCAGCGCCATATTGCCACTCTTCAGCTTGTGAGATTGCAAAGCCGCCGGTGAAAATGAGAATGAGACCATAGACGACCCAAACCGCTTTGTCTCTGTGGGTGGATTCGGGTTCATAGGAAGCGCGCAGAGCCAGCAGAGGCGAAACTTTGCGGATGCCGAGCAGCGGCAGCAACGCGAACAGCAACGCCAGGGCAAAGCCAATCGCAAAACCGGCCAGGACCGACTTCCATGCGATAAAGCTCTCTACTGTCACAGGCAAAAACTCGCTGAAGATGGCCGGAAGAAATACCTGAATCACCATACCTGCCATGGCGCCCATGAGCGAACCCAGGAAACCCATGCCGGCGACCTGAATCAAATATATGAGAAACGTTTGCCTGGCTTCCGCGCCAACACAGCGCAGAATGGAGACGTTGCTGAGCTTTTGCTTGGTATAAACATGAACCGCACTTGCCACACCGATACTGCCCAAAATCAGCGCCACAAATCCCACCAGATTGAGAAAGCGGTAGAGATTCTCCATGGCATCGCCGATTTGGCGCTTGCGATCTTCAACGGTATCGAGGTCAATGCGGTGGCGGTTCATGGCGGGCTGCAGGCCGGTGGTCAGTTGTCCGAGGTTCTGATCTTTGTCGATCTTGAAATAGATGCGATAGTTCACCAGACTGCCGCGCTGCAGCAGATGTGTTTGGTCGAGATGGCGCGCCGGCAGGTACACGCGCGGATTGAAGGTGCTGGCGATGGGCGGCTCGGAAGGGAGCTTTATGATGCCGCCCGCAATTTCAAAGGCTTGCCCTCCGATTTGAATGGTATCGCCGGGCGCTGCATCATATTGCAGCAACAGCGTATTGTCAACCAGGGCATACGGTCCTTGCTTATACCCGGATGCCGCAGCCGGCGGCTCTGTGACGACATCGCCATAAAACGGGAAATCGCCTTCAAGGGCGCGCACCTGCACCAGGCGTGTGGCATCGCTGGCGGGGAAATATGCCATGGAGCCGAACAGTATTTCGCGCGCCTGCTCGCCGCCAATCGAATCGATCAACGCTTCTACTTCCGGGGGATAGGGCCGCAAGCTGCGCATCATAAAATCTGCACCCATGAGGGTTTTGGCCTGGTCATCGATGGCTACTTCCAGATTCTCGCCAAATGAACCGACCGAAACCAGGGCGGCAATGCCCATGACAATGGAAATCATGAATAGCAGAAGCCTGCGTCTGTGAGTTCGGCTATCCCGCCAGGCCATTCTGAAAAGCCAGGGATCAAGAAAGGAGTTTGGTTTTGGCATCACTTTTTGTAGGCTGCTCGTTTTCTTGCGCTTCGGATACTCACCTAACCTGCATTATTCATGAATTCGCCCTTTTGAGCTGAAGCATCGGGCTCAATCCATGCAAGACGGCTAAAGCCGCCTTCTGGCGGGTTCAAGTCCGCGGGATTTGCTATGCGGACCCGCAGGATTTATCCTGTGGCGGAGGCGGCGATTTGTGAATAATGCAGGCTAAATCTTAACCTTACGATCAAAACATAGGTATTGTTCTGCAGAAACCAAAGGCCGCCCCTTTTCAAGGTGAATTAATCTGTATTCTTCCCTTGATCTATTGGCGCAACTTCTAATATATTGCAATCACGCAATGACAATCCCGAACCGGAAAGTATGATGACAGAACACAGCGCCAGGACCATTCCTTTTTACCGCCGAATCAAGGGTTACTTCATGCTTTTCCGCATCCTGCCGGTTATGGTCTGGGCGCTCACCGGGACGCTCATCGGTACAGCCACCGCTCTTTTCGAAGGTGTTAAAATCAACTGGCTGGCGTTTTCTCTGGTTCTAACAATCTCTGCACTGGTGCAGGGCTATCCCACCCACATCATCAATGAAATTTTTGACTGGAAGAGCGGCGCAGATGGCAAAACTTTGGGGGATAAGAAATCCGGCGGCAGCAAAGTCATTCAGGCCGGGCTGCTCAGCGTTCGGGAATTGTGGACTGCCTTCGTGATAACCAATGCAATACTGCTGGCATTGAGCGCCGTGGCAGCAAGACATATCAACCTGGAGCTGATCGTTTTCTTTGTTGTACCCGGATACCTGAGCGGCGTGCTGTATACGCTGCCGCCCTTTCGCTTCGCCTACCGGCCCTTTTTGGGCGAATGGTTCGGCGGTTTTGCCGGTATGTTCTTGCTGGTCGCCGGCAGCTATTATGCGCAAACGCCGAACCTGAGCTTGTTTGCCATCGGCATCGCGGCCAGCGTCGGTCTGATCTATATCGCTATCATGGTATACTTTCACTACCTGGACCATGACAACGATCGCGCCTCGATACCTCGCAAGAATACGACGGTGGTTTTTCTGGGATATGAGGGCTGTCGCACCTATGCCTATGCTTGCCTTTTGCTTTCGGCCATCATACTGCTGTCGTTTGGCTTCACTGTCAGAGCCGAAAGCCTGCTCTTGCTGCCTCTGGTCGCGGTTGTGCTATCGAGCCACTTGCGCGCCGATCTGACACAAGCATCTTCGATCATTCGCTTTGGCAGAACGATTACCATGGCTGTGTTAGCTGTTGGCGTTGCCTTCGCGGTGCTTGCTGAACCAGCGTTCGCTGGTATGATAGTGGTCATTGCACTCGGATTTCTAGCACATAAGAAATTTGGCAAGCTCAGCACTCTCAGAGCGCAGGTTCATTAGCCTGACATGAACTTAAGCTTAACGAAACAATCTCCCGAAACAGCAAACAGAGACCGGAATGACCAAAGTCTTGCATGCAAAGCGGTTTTGGAATTTCACGTTTTGCCAAAAAAAAGCCTGTCCTGAGTTTATCGCAGGATGTCAACACCCTATACCTTATACCTTATACCCTATAACATATACCAATACCCAAAGACCATCCCGAAAGGAGACAACATTGAGACCTGAGCGTATTTTGCTGGCTATCCTGGGAGCAGCTCTTGCCATAAGCTGGGCATGCAGTAGCGCCGACAATCCGTTTGAACCGCAGCCTGTACCGGAAGAAGAAGTGCGAATTCAGAACGGTCTGTTTGTGCCCAGCGAGTTGACGATTTCGGTCGGAACCAGGGTGACATGGATCAATGACGACAATGAAGTGCGCACGGTTGAGAGTGGGGCGCCGATGAACCCGACAACTGCATTTAATTCGCCCAACATTCAGCCAGGAGGCAGGTGGAGTTTTGATTTCAATTCAAGAGGGACGTTTAACTACTTCTCTTCAGTGTCCAGCGGAACGGGAAGAATAATTGTGCAATAGCACGAGTGATTGCTTACCGCAGGAAGATCGCGCGGATACTGCGCGCGTTGGAATTATCACTTTGCATCCGGATAAAATAAACCCCTGACACCACTTGCTGGTTGGCCCGGTTCGTTCCATCCCAGCGCACCATGTAACGACCGGCGGGATAGACCTTTGCAACAAGCTCTTTAACTTTTGCTCCCAGTATGTTGTAAACTGTAATGTTGATGTTGCTTTCTTGCTGCAGGGTGAAAGGAATGACGGTGTCTGAATTGAAAGGGTTGGGATAGTTCTGCAACAAAGCAAAGGCCTGTGGCGTTGTTACGTCGTCTTGCTCGACAGAAGTCGGGCTGCCGTTCGACCTGCCCGGTGTTGGCTGTGTGAACGATTGCCATACGCCGCTACCGTCCGGGAATCTTCCCACAGACACATTGGTCTCCTGAAAACCGTAGCGCAAAGAATCCACGGCGACAAAGCCGCCTGCCATGGCTGCATAGATGCCGATCTGCTCGCCATCGCGGTCGAGCTTGAAATCGATGTGGTTAGCCCCCTGCTCCGGATCGTCATCAGCCCAAATCAACAGGAAACCGCCAGGCTGCAAGGTCGTGTCCGGCAGTTGCCATTTATCCGGATTTGCCAGATTGTCGGTCAGAAACTTATCGCCTAGCCAGACGGCAATTGAATCACCGTTATAAATCTCCACCCAGTCGTCGGATTCACCAAGCTCGTCAAAGATGCCTGAGCTCGAATCGTTGCTGGCCACAAACTCATTGATGAACAGGCCGGGCGTATCGAACCCGACCCGCAATGAAAAAGGCCGGTTTGGTGCGCCGCGCGGCAGGACGGTCTCTTTGTTGAGATCATCGCTGGCAGAGACGTAAAACTCGAGTGTGCCGTTCTCGTTAGTGGCTGGAATGGCTGCGCCGTAGACCAGATCGCCGGCCGCGCCATCCTGATGTAAGCCATCGTCAAACATCATCTGCGAGCTAAATTCGCCGCTGTTGAGACGATAAAACACCGCAACCTGCGGGTTTGGGTCCTCGTCCTCGACGTGAGCTGCAATCCAGATATCGGAACTGGGTTGCGGCAGCCGCGGCGTATACGTTAGATCGGAGATGATGGGTGAGACATCGTGCAATTGCAATTGTGACAGTGCGCTGGCGAGCCGCGTGGTGACAAACGGCTTCAATCCATACGTCACATGACCGCCAAGCGCAGTTGTGTACGAATTATGGAAATCGTCGACAGAGTAGCCATAATCAAGAGTTCTGATGGTGTCTCTTTCAGCAGAGGCGGTGATCATGTCATGAATGGCGTCTATCCTTTCGAACAGGCCGTCCGGATCGAATACACCCGTTAGCAGCTTATTCAGGTAGTAGGAAAAACGGTCGCGAAACTCCGGTACAGCCAGGATGCGGGTAACCAGAG
>CAZVSL010000201.1:9852-10171 GCA_964629935.1 uncultured Calditrichaceae bacterium
CTCGGCTCAATTTCATGGCCCCAATCGTAGATCGGCCGGTTGCCCCAATCGCCCCCCACGAAATCAATGCCAAACGTATTATCATAGTCGTATGGAATAAACTCAAACTTGCCGGTATCGAGATTCTGGTACAGGTAATAGTTGTTCATCAGAAACCAGTAATCATCCCAGCTTCCCACCGCCACGTCAACCGCCAGGTATCTCAGGAACGAGTTGACGTTGAAGATCTCCTCGATCACTTCCGCAAAGACGATGTCCGGCGTCTTGTTGAGATTTGTAATAAAATCCGCCAGGCTGGTATAGTCATCCGCCTCCGTGT
>CAZVSL010000202.1:0-10113 GCA_964629935.1 uncultured Calditrichaceae bacterium
TGGCAAACTAGACCCGGGTGAGGATTTAAACCGAAATGGCAAGCTGGACTTAAACCTGAAGAATACGCTGGAGTTTCCGGCCATGAGCCACCTACCTGCAACCTGGCCACAATATTGGCCACCGGCCTCGTATCCGGGTGACGACAGAGGGCCGGACGATTTGCGCCCCGGCGCAAGGGCAGGTTTCTGGAATGGGGAGTTTGGCGCCTTTGTCCGGGCAGACCAAGAAAGCTACTATGTCATGGATGATAGAAATAATGATGAATTCCTCTACTTTCCATTCATTGGCAATCCCGTTGATTCGCTCTCTTGGCCTGATGGCCGTCGAGGGCTTGGGCTCGAGGTGGAAGTAAGGAACATGCAATGGGCTGATATTCTGGCAGAAGATATCATTATATCCATCTATCAATTGAGAAATGTCAGCGACAAGGATTTACCCAAAGATCTGGTCGGCATGTACATCGATGCTGACGTTGGAACGGAAGGAACAGCAAGCGATGCCGGCGATGATGCCTCATTTTTCGATACAATCGACGATATTACCTGGCAATGGGACCTGGACGGCTTTTCTGCCAAGGGTAAACGCGTGGGATATTTTGGCTTTGCTTTTTTGTTGAGCCCTGGAATTGATAATGACGGTATCGATCAGGATCAAGACGGTATGGTTGATGAGAGTCAGGAGGATGGCATCGACAACGACGGCGATTGGCGAAGCTTCGATGACAGCAACGGTAGCGGCAAATATGAATGGGAGGACCTGAACCAGAATGGACTGTTGGATACGGCGTTGGATGAGACCATCTCGGGGATCGACTATAATTTCGACGGAGATACTGACGACATTGTCAATGAAGACTCCTGGCATCCCACGTATTCTTTAACTAATGGCAGATTAGACGCTGAGGACCCATTCGATGATTTAGGCTCTGATGGGCTTGGGCCACTAGATGCGTTTTGGCCTGGTCCGGATACAGATGGTACAGAAGGCAACGGGCGTCCAGATGAACCCGAGCCTAATTTTGAAGGCACGGACAACGATGAAATCGATCAGATCGGTTTGACGAGTTTTTTTGGCACTACAGCCGGAGATGTGCTATCCGATGATGAAGAAGCCTGGTTTGTCAAGAATCATCCCGGAGTTTTCACACAACCGACGGGCGGCGTGGATGTGGCCTATCATTATGCGAGTGGCTTCTTTCAGCTAGACCAGGGACGGAGCGAACGCTATTCCATCGCTTCTCTGGTCGGCAACGATTTCGATGACATCTTGCGCAACAAACGGACCATGCAGGAGATTTTCGACAATGACTTTGATTTTAAGAAGCCGCCGCTTGAGCCAACTATCTTGTATGCGATTCCTGGTGACCGGAAGGTGACTTTGGTTTGGGATGCAAGGGCTGAGCGGTCCCGGGATCCCATATACGGCAGAGATTTTGCGATGTATAAGGTCTATCGCTCTACGGATCCTTCCTTCAATAATATTAAGACTATCACCGATGCCTTTGGCAATGCATTGCTGTGGGAGCCAATTGCCCAGTTTGACAAGATAGACGGTCTAATGGGCTCACATCCCATGCCGATTGGCGACACGGGTGCTCACTACGATATGGGAACAGACAGCGGGCTGCGCCATTCGTTTGTGGATACGACCGTCGAGAACGGTCGCACCTACTACTATGCAGTCGTATCCGTTGATCTCGGCTACGCGCCAGACTTCTTTGAGAAAGGCATCCATCCTCTTGACGGGCTGCTTCCGACTTGGCCCAGCGAATCCAGTAAGACAATCTTGACTGACGTAGCCGGAAATGTTGTTAACCTGGGTCGCAACACAGCCGTTGTGGTGCCACGGCGGCCGGCGGCCGGTTACGACTTTCCTCAGATTGCAGATGGGCGAAAACCGGAACATGTCGAAGGCCCTGCAACAGGCAGCATCTTTGCCGATGTACTTGTGCCCGACCAGGTGAAGCATGGTCATGCTTATGAAATTACTTTTACCGATACAACACTGGAGAAACGGACTAAAGAATTCTGGTTGACCGATGTTACGGTTCCGAACGACCCTGTGATCCTTCTGCAAGGTGACGGCAACTTTGACAACTCGCGATTGGACCTGCAAATAGTCGATGGATTTCGATTACAGGTATTTAACGATAGCTTGGCCGCCATAAATGAGGCCCGGTGGGCTTCAGGCGTTACGAATCTTCTGGTGGATGTCGAAGTTGACAACAGTCCCAGGGCAGTAGCTCTTCCCGAGGATTTCGAGATACGTGTGTTTGATGCTCTGGTAGACACATCCTTTTCCCCGGTTAGCCGGTTCCGCAAACCCGTGAATTTTCAGGTTTGGAGTACCACCAGCGACCAAAGATTCGAGTTCCTGTTCACAGAGTCCGGGGAGCCTGACAGCCTCCTGACCGCGGGTGATGACATTCTCATCATTACCGACAGGGTCGGTAATAGCTTCAAGACGGCGTGGAAGCTGAAATTTCGGGTTGCAGCGGTGGAGCAAGATACAATCAATCCACCGGCGGGCTCCGTTTTTCGCTTCACGACGCTTAAGCCATTCTCCAGCAAAGATGTTTTCATATTCGAAACCATCGGCTGGGCTTTTGACCAAACCCAGGCCAGGACGGATCTGCTCGAGCGGGTGTTTGTCGTGCCGGATCCGTATGTTGCCGTCAACACCGTTGAGCCTCCTATCTTTAGTGTGCGAGGACGGGGAGAGCGACGCGTTGATTTCGTCAATTTACCCCAGAAATGTACCATCCGCATTTTCACGATTGCAGGAAAATTAGTTAGAGAGATCTTACACGATTCGACCAGGGATAATGGTTCAGCGGCCTGGGACCTTCTCTCAAAGGATGGCCTTGATGTGGCTTACGGAACCTACATTTATCATATTGAAGCCCCGGGCATCGGCTCCAAAGTGGGAAAATTCTCGCTGATCAAATGACTCGCAAATCAAAGGAGTACGGGACAATGGCTGCTGCAAAGTGCTTGCGTATTTGTGTTGCTAATAGTTTGATTTTCTTGACAAGTATAATTGGAATGGCCCAAACGGGCGAGTCCAGTGTATCGAATGTGGGAACCAATGCGGCTGCATTTCTGGAAATCGGTGTTGGAGCCAGAGCACAAGCCATGGGCGCCTCATTCGCTTCCATTGCCGATGACGCCACTGCGATGTACTGGAATCCGGCAGGCATAGCAAATCTTGGTCACTTTGAAGCCAGCTTCACCAATATCGACTGGTTGGCAGATGTTTATGTTGGCTATGCTGCGATAGTAGCTTCGATTGGTACTTTCGGTGCAGTCGGAGTTGATATGAGTGTACTCGACGCCGGAGAGCGACCGGTGCGGACGATCGCCCAACCAGAGGGAACCGGTGAGATATTTGGCAGTAGCGATTTAGCGCTGGGGTTGGCGTTTGCGATGAATTTGACCGACAGGTTTGCCATTGGCTTTCACGGCAAATATATCCGCCAGGAGATTTGGCATGAATCGGCGAACGGGTTTGCGCTTGACATGGGGGCCTTATACAAAATGCCCATCCCGGGAGTGCAGCTTGGATTCTCCGTGTCAAATTTCGGCACAAGATTGAAATTGTCAGGCAGGGACTTGCTGAGGCCGTTCGACCCGGACATGGAGAATTTTGGCAATGATGCGATCAATGTTGCCTTCGAAACGCAAAGCTTCCAGCTTCCGTTGATGTTTCGTTTTGGCGTCTCGTATCGGCTTCAAATGAATCGAGCCGGTAGCTTGCTAATCTCTACTGATTTGCTCCATCCGGGCAACAATACAGAGAGCATCAATATCGGCGGCGAGTACTCGTTCAACGATTTCGTATTCGTGCGTGGCGGCTATGAATCACTCTTTGAACGCGACCGCGAAAATGGTCTCACGCTAGGCGGCGGCTTGCAATTGGAGCTATTTGACGCCGGCGTCATAAGAATTGACTACGCCTATGTCGACTGGGGAGTGTTGGATAACGCGGACCGTTTTACAATCGCCTTAATCTTCTGACGATCATCTGTTTCTGTTTGAACGATTTCATCTATAAAGTGGATTCTATCTTGCGTGCATCTGACTTGATCATAAATGTTGATAATCGTGTAACCCACAGCCTGAATGGTACATGGCAGATCATCATAGATCGCCAGCAGTCTGGCTACCTCGATTCATATCTAAAACTTCGTGAGGACGGCTATTTCAATGATGCAAAACCACGCCACAAAGGACATCTCGTTGAGTATAGTTTTCATGAAAGTGAGACTTTAACTGTTCCGGGTGACTGGAATTCGCAACGAGAGACGCTGCTCTACTACGAAGGGACCATCTGGTACAAGAAATCCTTTGATTTAGCTGTCGACCGCGGCTCTCGTGTGTTTGTCTATTTCGGAGGCGTCAACTTTATGGCGAGAGTTTACCTGAACGGCCAGGAGCTTGGCGTCCACGAAGGCGGTTACACGCCGTTTAATTTCGAGGTCACGGATCTTTTGAAGACAACGGATAACGTTCTGGTAGTCATGGTCGATAACACCCGTCGTCGTGACGCAGTTCCGACTTTACAATTTGGGTGGTGGAACTATGGCGGCCTGACTCGCAGAGTCATATTAATCCAGGAGCCGCAAACTTTTATACAGGATTACTTTCTCCAACTCAGGAAGGGATCTCTCGGCCAGGTGAAGGGTTGGGTCAAATTGAATGGCCCAGACCTGATGCAAAAAATTACCATAAAGATACCCGAAGCGAAAATAGAAAAATCGTTCAGCACTGATAGTAACGGTTTGGCCAGTGTCGTCTTTGATGCCGATTTCCAGCTTTGGTCGCCGGAAGCTCCAAAGCTGTACGACGTCATTATTCAGACGGAGACGGCTTCCATTCGGGATCAAATTGGCTTCAGAAGCATCGAGACCAGAGGGCACGACATTCTGCTGAATGGTAAACCCATCTTTCTGCGCGGTATAAGCATACATGAGGAGGCACCCTTACACCCGAGTCGTGCCGTCGGCAAAGATGAAGCCAATATCTTGTTAGGCTGGGCAAAAGAGCTAAACTGCAATTATGTGCGTCTGGCGCACTACTGTCATAATGAATATATGATTCGTCTGGCAGACCGATTGGGACTACTGGTTTGGTCCGAAATACCGGTATACTGGGCGATCTCATTTGACGAGTCTAATGCTTTTGAGAGCGCCAAAAGCCAGCTTACGGAAATGATAACACGAGATAAGAACAGAGCAGCGATCATTCTGTGGTCCATATCAAATGAAACGCCAGTCACAGAAGTCAGAACTGAATTCTTGCGAAGATTGGCTCAGCACGCTCGTCAATTGGATGATACCCGCCTGCTTACTGCGGCTTTGGAACGGCTCGACGCAGATGACAACCTCATAGTAATCAATGATCCTGTGGGGGAGTATCTGGATGTAATCGGCTACAACCAGTACATTGGTTGGTATGATGGACTGCCGGAAAAATGCGAGCGAGTAGAATGGCAAACAGATTACGAAAAGCCGCTTCTCATGAGTGAGTTCGGCGCTGGCGCGCTCTACAACCATCATGGCGATAATGATACGATCTGGACAGAAGAATATCAGGAGAATCTGTACAAGAGCCAGATTGAAATGTGCAGGCGAATACCGTTCTTGCGCGGCATCTCGCCGTGGGTGTTGAAAGATTTTAGATATTCCCGGGCATTGCTGCCCGGCATCCAGGACGGCTGGAACCGCAAAGGACTTTTTTCAAATCGAGGAGAAAAGAAGAAAGCTTATTACGTCTTGCAAAAATACTATCGACAACTTATGGAGCCGGACAAACAAGATACCGTGAAGGAGAGATAAAATTTATGAAGAAGCTAATGTTCCTGATGACTGCACTGCTATTAACAAATGTTTCCACCTACGCACAAGTTGATCTGGCGGGATTTGAGCTGGTTGACAACGCCAGCGTCGGCTTGACGGTAGCGCCATTCGAGAAGTGGGGCACATCCGTGGCCGACATCGATCGGAACGGCTGGCCTGACATTTTTACAATTCGGTGGGCCAGACCAGGCTACAGTCGGATCTATCTCAACGATGGAGGCACTTTTCAGGATATTACTGATAGCAACACCCCGCTTCCGACTATCGAGGCAGATGAATCACACACACGCACAGTCTCAATTATCGACTATGATAATGATGGGGATAAAGATCTGTTCTTTGGCACCGACACCACAGTCTTTTTTCTGCGCAACAATGATGGGGTCTTCGAAGAGATATCGAGATCAATCGGTCTGATCACGATAAAGCCGCCTGGTTTGATTGCCCGATGGGATGTTAACATTGGTTGCTGGGCTGACTACGATCTTGATGGCGATCTTGATGTCGTCATTAGCCAGACAAACAACCCCGATTTCTATTTTTATCGTAATGATGACGGCATGTTCACAAATATTGCCGAGGAAGTAGGACTTACTGGAATGGTCCCGCCTGGAAGCAATCCACCGGGAAGTGGTGGTGATAATGGCAACATAACTGCTCGTATGCAATGGGTAGATTTTGATTTGGATGGCGACCCGGATATTTCTTCCGGCAAATACCTGCTCAGAAATGACGACGGAGTTTTTACCGATGTTGCAGAATCAGTGGGCTTTAGACCATCGAACGCTATCGATAATGCCGATTGGTTTGACTTCGACAACGACGGCGATCTTGATTATTTCAAGTCGGTGAACAGTCCACAGAGCGAAGGTGCCAATGAACTATGGATAAATGATGATGGCATGTTTGTCAATGTCTCGGCCGAGGTAATCGGTCTGGAATTGCGGGATCGCTACAAAGGCGTTACTGTGGCTGACTTTGACAACGATACCGACCAGGATATATTCATTCAGCTCAATCTCGATGACAAACGCGATCTGTTGTTGCTAAATGACGAGGTTGAACCAAGTGTACGAGTCCTCACGGATATCGCCGAATTTGTCGGCATAACGAAACTCGGGGATCGCAAAGGCGCCGCCTGGCTGGACTACAATATGGACGGTTTTATGGATCTCTATATTCCATCTGCGCAATTCAATCATATTCTCTATCGCAATTTGACGAATAATGGCAACTGGGTCGGGTTCATGTTAGAAGGAACGCAGTCCAACCGCGATGCACTTGGCACTCTCGTTAAGCTCTACGCTGATGGGCAGATGCAAATGCGTTATACAAAAGCGCCTACCAGTTGGCTGACCCAGGATAATCCATATGTGCATTTCGGATTGGGTTTCGCCACCAGTATTGATTCGCTGGTTATCCGCTGGCCTTTGGGGATGGAGGAGGTGCTCACGGATGTTGCAGTCAATCGATACCATCACGTAACAGAAGGCGCTGCAACCTCTGTCGATGCTGTAATTACCGAAACACCCGACAACTTCACTTTGTTGCAAAACTATCCTAATCCATTTAATGCCGGCACTGTCATCGAGTACAACTTGCCTCAAGCAGCTCACGTTAAACTGACGATTTACAATCTGCAAGGTCAGAAAGTGGCTACCTTGGTTGACGAACGGCAAAATGCGAATGTCCATCGGGTAAAGTGGAGTGGTCGTGACTCGGCAGATCAACAGGTTGCTACAGGTGTATATTTTTACCGACTCAGCACCGACCAGTTTGTCACAATGAATAAAATGATCTTCATGCAATAGCATAGTAATTAGGACGAATTTCAAATATGGTACAGTCCGAAGATTACCGGTGGTTTAAGGGCAATACACACACCCACACAAACAATAGCGATGGCGACTCGGATCCTGCAGTCGCTGTCGCATGGTATCAGAACCAGGGCTACAATTTTCTGGCGATAACAGACCACGATTTGTACACTGACATCGACGCCGTATCCTATACGAGAGACAATGACTTTATCTTGCTCCCCGGTAATGAGATCAGCACCAGAGCTGAGGGCAAGCCCATCCATGTAAATGCGCTGAATATTAAACAGGAACTGCCAAAGCAAGGGTCGACGACTATTATCGAAGCGCTACAGAAATGTGTTGATGCCATACGCGCCGTCGGAGGAGTGCCGCATATCAATCATCCGAATTTTCGCTGGTCTTTTTCGCATGAAGAAATTAGCCAGATCGAGAATTGCAACCTGTTCGAGGTCTACAATGGCAGCACTCAGACGAACAACTTTAGCGGAGGCGGACGTTTAGGGCATGACGAGATTTGGGACCGTGTTCTGTCAACCGGTAAACGCTTGTACGGAATTGCAGATGATGACACACACCATTTTACTGGTGAATTCAACTGGCAACGTGACAACCCAGGCCGTGGCTGGGTCATGGTTAGAGCCGCAAAGTTAGAACCCGAGGCAATAGTACAGGCACTGGACCGTGGCGACTTCTACGCATCGACGGAGGTAACGTTGGCAAAGTATGAGGTATCCACTAAAGTGAGATCAATGCAAATTGAACAGGAAAATGATTACGCCTATACCACAATATTTATGGGCAGAGACGGGAAGGTTCTGAAGACGGTGCATGGTAATGAAGTTCGCTATGAATTTGATGGCAGCGAATTCTATGTCCGAAGCAAGATATTTTCTACCAATGGTGGCTGGGCCTGGACTCAACCAGTCTTTATTGAAGACCTCTAGCGGGAGACAGATTTGTTTGACCGACCTACAATCTCATTAGACGGTCATTGGCTATGCTCCCCTGATTGGGAGAATCGAACCATAGACAATCTACCAACCGGACTCTTTGCAAGGGATGAACATCTGCCGGCAACCGTTCCCGGGACAATCCATACAGACTTGATGGCTGTTGGCAAAATTCCCGATCCGTTTCGGAATGATCTTGAAGAGTCTGTTCAATGGATTCCGGAAGTCGGCTGGCGTTATTGGCGGATGTTCGATGTTGATGACATCTTTCTAAGGTCAGGGACTGTTGAATTGCGCACCGAAGGCTTGGACACCTTTGCTCACATCATTATCAATGATGTGGATGTCGGTGAAACCCAAAACATGTTTATACCCCATACTTTTGAAGTAGGACATTTACTTCGACGCAATGGCAATAAGATCGAGATTATCTTCGATTCACCTGTGCACCGAATCAGACAACTGGAAAAGCGCTTTCATGTTCCGGACACTGTGATGAGATTTCCTCGCATATTTGCCAGGAAAGCACAATATAGTTTCGGTTGGGACTGGGGACCGACTTTGACCACCTCCGGAATTTGGCGTTCTATTTCTCTGATCGCAATCGATAAGGTTAAATTGAAATGGTTGGACGTAACACAGACAATCAGTTCTGGACTGGAGCATGCATCCGTTACCTTCGGGATAGAATGTGTGGGAAATAGTTCAGAAGCAGTGAATTATGAAGTTAGTATTTCGGGTCCTGAGTGCGAGTTAACATTGAATACCAGCAGCAGCGATTTACATCAATCGTTCACGTTTGAAATCGAAAAGCCACATTTGTGGTGGCCTCACGGCCTTGGTGATCAACCATTTTATAACCTGACAGTGAGAGTTGAGGTGGGCGGGGTCCAACAGTTCCATTCCACAAAGAAGATTGGACTTCGCCGAATCGAGCTGATAACTGAACCCGATGCCACCGGCGAAACTTTTCAACTCCAAATAAACAATGTGCCTGTGTTCTGTAAAGGTGTGAACTGGATTCCAGCGGATAGCTTCATTCCCCGTATTACCAGCAGCAAGATACGTAAGCTTCTCACCTTGGCCCGCGACGCCGAAGTCAATATGATAAGAGTATGGGGTGGAGGCATCTATGAAAGTTCCGAGTTTTATGCGATCTGCGATGAACTCGGGTTGATGGTCTGGCAGGATTTCATGTTTGCCTGTGCAACATATCCGGAGCATGATGACTTTGCAGACAATGTCATACATGAAGTAAAGACAATCGTACGTGAGTTGAGAACGCACCCAAGCATTGTGCTCTGGTGCGGCAACAACGAGAATGAGCAGGACTGGTACAAATATCTCAACCGTCCATACGCTGAGATGGTAGGACACGGAATATTTGATGATATCATTCCAGGTGTGCTTTCTGAGGAAGACACCTCCCGGCCATACCGCCAAAGCTCGCCTTTCGGTGACGATGATCCTAACTCAGAGCAGTTT
>CAZVSL010000203.1:0-10102 GCA_964629935.1 uncultured Calditrichaceae bacterium
TTTTGATATCACCATGGAAGGCCTGGGTTTTGTCAACGGTTACGGCACGCACATCTGGCATGATGAAACCAACGCCTACCTGGTATTTAAGCTGCCGTATTTACAATTGATCGTGGGCAAGGATTTCAACTATTGGGGGCCCGGCTTCAACGGCGCCCTCGGTCTGTCCAACAACGCGACTTCCTTCGACCAGGTGAAGCTGCAAACCCGCATCTGGCGTTTGAAATTCACCTATCTCTGGGGTTTTCTGCGTACGTTTCCGAGACTCACTTTGCCTGATGGCCGGACCAACCCCAGGAGCATCGTCGCGCACCGGCTTGAGCTTGATGTGGCCAAATGGCTGGATGTCGGCTTGTACGAAATGGTTGTTTTCGGCAATCGCAGATTTGAGTTTGCATATTTGAATCCGATAAATTTCTATCGCTCTGCCGAGCACTTTGTCAGTGACGATGATAACGCCAGCATGGGCTTCGATGTCGAGCTGCTCCTGATCCCCCACCTGAAGCTCTACGGCGAGCTGTTTATCGATGATCTCAATACTTCGAAGCTCGGCAGCGATTTTCATGGCAACAAGACCGGGATGCTTGCCGGCGGATTGTGGGTGGATGCCTTCACGGTCAGCAATCTGGACGTGCGTCTGGAATACGCGCGCACCAGGCCGTACCTGTACACCCACCGCAATGCGATCAACACCTACAGCAACTTCACCACGGGACTCGGACACTGGATGGGCCCGAACGCCGACAGCTTTATTGCGCACGCGCAGTATCGCTTCTCCAGGCGCCTGAGCCTGGCGGCCTCGCTACAGCACTATCGCCACGGCGCCAACCCGCCGGACAGCAATATCGGCGGCGATATCGAGCGCCCGTTTGCGGCTGGCGGCGAAGCAACCGTTGGCTTCCTGGCCGGCATCCGCGAATCCCGCCAGACCCTGTCGCTGCAACTGGACTATGAAGTGTTCCGCAATTTCTATGTAGGTTTTGTGCTCAACGCCGCGTTCTCAGAAAACATGCTGCTGCCGGAAGACACCCGCGGCCCGGTCGACCGGAGGGAGTTCTTTTTCAACGTGGCATTAAATAAGTGAGATTGATGTAACTTAAGTAACCACAAAGACACCAAGGAACACGAAGAAACACGAAAGAAAGACAGAGGAAATGTTTGTACACAATAGACTATTTCTTGCTTTTTCTTTGTGTTCTTGGTGTCTTCTTTGTGTCTTAGTGGTAAATAAAGTAAGACAAGTAAACTCAACTGCACCAATCCTGACGAGGTTTATGATGAAGATTCCGCAAGCCGATCTTAAGGCGCAATATCAAACTATCAAAGATGAAGTACACGCAGCCATCACCAAAATCATAGAAAGCACGCAGTTTGTCCGTGGCAGCGCGAGCAAAGAATTCGAGGCCTCCTTTGCCAAATACTGCGAGACCGAGCATGCAGTGGGCGTGGCCAATGGCACGGATGCACTCATGCTCGCTCTGCGTGCCCTGGGTGTGCGCGAGGGCGACGAGGTTATCACCTCTGCCTTTACCTTTACCGCAACCGCCGAGGCTATCTACTGGGTTGGCGCCACACCCGTGCTGGTTGATATCGATCCGGAGAATTACACACTCGACGTCGAGAAAGTGCGCGCTGCGGTCACCGACAAGACCCGCGCCATCATCCCGGTGCATCTCTATGGCCATCCGGCGGATATGGACCCGATTCTGGAAGTGGCCAGACAACACGATATCAAGGTGCTGGAAGATGCGGCCCAGGCCCATGGCGCTCGCTACAAAGGCAAAAAAGCCGGATCAATGGGCCACGCGGCCACCTTCAGTTTCTATCCCGGTAAGAACCTGGGCGCCTACGGCGACGCCGGCGGCGTGGTAACCAACGACGCCAAAGTAGCCGACAGCATCCGGGCGCTGGGCGACCATGGCTCTGTCCGTAAATACGAGAACGAGTTCATGGGCTTCAACAGTCGGCTCGACGGCATCCAGGCGGCCGTGCTCAACGTCAAGATGAAATACATCGATGAGTGGACCCGGCGCCGGCGCGAGATCGCAGCTTTCTACAATGATGCGCTCGCGCATGTCGATGGCGTGGAGACGCCCAAGGAATCTTCCTGGGCCGAGTGTGTCTACCATCTCTACGTCATCCAGGTCGACGACCGCGATCAGGTGAAACAAAAGCTCAATGCAGCCGGCATCGGCGCGGCCATTCACTATCCGCGGCCACTGCACCTGCAGAAGGCGTATGATTTTCTCGGCCTCGGCCGCAACACCTTCCCGGTAGCCGAGCGCGCCGGTGACCGCGTGTTGAGCCTGCCGAATTATCCGGAGATGACGGAGGAGATGGTGGAGAGGGTGGTGGCTGAGGTGAAGGGGGTGGTATAGGGGTATGAGATATAAGGTATAAGGTATAAGGTATATGGTATAAGTGTAGGGGAGGGCTTTATGAGGGCGAAAGATCGGGAAGAGGAGATGAGGAGGTACGAGGTTTGAATGGGGTGAGGGTAGTGGCGTTCACGAACCAGCGGGTGTTTACAATGCTGATAGAGATTTCACTTCTTTAGCTGTATGGAAAAGGCCCGCGAAGTCAAGTTGTTCTTTTACAAAAGTATCTTGCCCGAACTGCCGGGTGATGAGAAATACAATCTTGGAAGCCAGGTCAGAAGAGCCTCTGTGAGTGTCACGGCCAACATTGCGGAAGGCTATGGCAGGTTTCACTATCAAGAAGGTATTCAATTCTACCGCATGGCGCGTGGGTCACTTTATGAACTTAAAGATCATCTGATCAGTTGCTACGATTTCGGTTACGTCAACAAGGAGTTGTATCTCGACGGCAACGATTTGCTCGAGGCAGCTAAGAAGGTCTTGAACGGCTACATTAATTTTGTCAGGAAGCAGGCGGAAGTATAGGCGGTATAAGGTATACGGTATAGGGTTTGAGTGTGGTGGGGACTTATACCCTATACCCTATACCCTATACAGATACCTGTTATGTGTTTTCTAAAGAGATGGGCGCAAAAGTGAAGTAGTGCAATGGAGTGGACAAACAATCATGAAATGTATCATTTGTCATGGTGATAATATCAAGGTCACAGATGTGAAGGAAGAATTCACTCTTGGAAATGATGTCGTTCATATCTCCGTGAAGGTTCCCGTTTGTCAAACTTGCGGTGAGAGGTACTACGACAGACGGACAATGCAATTCCTGGAAGAGATTGAGGAAAGATTTAAGAAACAGAGGGTTAAGCTGAAGGAAGTAGGAAAGATCTTATTGTACGAAAAAGCGAGCGAAGTCGCCTGACAGCAACGACAGAGGCACGGTGTGGTTTAGCATTGGGAACTTATACCCTATAACTTTATACCATCATACTCTCATACCAATTCATGCGGATGGTAGTAATGAAACGAAGGCTCGGCGTTGATGCAAGAAACTGAAACCCTTGACCCCATCAAAACAAGAGGAAGAGATGAAGCCGATACGGTGGACCGCTTGGTCCCTCAAATCGCGAAAGGCGCCGGCATCACTTTTCTTGGCGATGTTTTTGGCAAGGGTGTCAATTTTGTTAGCCAGATTGTCATCGCCCGATTGTTGGGCGTCGAGTTGTTTGGGCTGTATGCGCTTGGCTTGGTTATGCTTAATGTGGGGCAGACCTTGTCGGCGATGGGACTGGCTCAGGGCGCCACACGCTTTGTAGCCATCTTTCATGGCGAAGGCAATCGGGAAAGTATCAAGGGTACCATCATCCAGACATTGACATTGCCTTTTCTGGCTGGATGTGTTGTTGGAGCCGCGCTTTTTTGTGGAGCCGATCGCCTCGCTGTGCTGTTTGGTAATGCAGAATTGGCATCGGTTCTGCGCGTTGTCGCATTTGGTATTCCCTTTCTAGCGACCATGATGGTGGCGGTTGCAATAACCAGAGGCTTCAAAAAGATGCAGTATTTCGTTTATGTCAAGAATGTGCTGCACCCAGTTGCTAATTTGATTCTGGTGGTTCTGCTTTATTGGTTGGGGTTCCGACTTCTGGGCGCACTTACAGCCTGGATTGTGCCCGCAGCTTTAGGAGTCGGGCTCACGCTCTATTTCATTAGAAAGGAATTCCCGGAATTTTCTAGAGTACACGCTACTTATCCGATCAGAGATTTGCTTAGATTCTCGGGCCCGTTGGTACTTGTTGGGTTCTTACAGATGGTGTTCTTCCGTACCGACGTTTTGATGTTAGGGTACTTTCGGACCTCCACGGAAGTAGGTATTTATAACGCCGTTAGCCAGGTAATGATAGCTTTGGTCATGATTTTAATGGCGTTTGGTTCCATCTTCTCTCCCCTTGTAGCGGACCTTTGCTCCAAGAATCGTTTTGGGGAACTGAATCGGCTGTTCAAAATCGTTTCCAAGTGGATTGTTCTGATGACTTTGCCAATATTCATCATCATTGTTCTTTCTTCTCAAGAGCTATTGAATGTTTTTGGAAGCAGTTTCATCGCAGGCAAAGGAGCACTTATTATCTTGTCAGTTTTTTTCTTCCTGAGTATTATTTTGGGCCCGGTACTACAGACACTCGTTATGTCTGGTCACCAAATAGTGGAATTCTATAACACATTTACTGCTGTCATTTTGAACATAATATTGAATTTGTTCTTTATACCAATTTGGGGTATTGAAGGTGCAGCCTTAGCCACCGGCATAAGCGTATTTACTCTACATCTTCTCAGGCTAAGCGAAGTTTTGTATTTCCTAAAGTTGTGGCCTATTAGCAATAAATACATTGGAGGCTTGGTAGTTGGCTTAATTGTGACTATAATCGGAGCGGTGTTTAGGACAACGCTTCAAAACGTTTATTACCTTCACCACATTGTCTTGATGGCGTTAGTCGTTGCTGTCTCTTTTGTGATGTTATTGCTGTTTTTGGGAGTAGACGAGGAAGATAAATTGGTCTTTGAGGTTGTCAAGAGAAGAATCAGAGTATTATGGCGCTGAAGCTTCTCGAATTCGTAAATCTTAGCAACTTTGCATTCTCAGGCCAAAAGGATGACTCAAAGTGGATTTATTAGTTCTGATACTTGGACTCATTTTGTCGGTGTTTATTTTTTTCACATATCGTCTTAGTGGCGGTCTGTTCTCACTACCTTTCCTCGTGCTTGTGTATCTCGCATTGTTGTATGTCGGGACCGTTAATTTCTATATCCTTTCAGGACATTTAACATTTGTTTTTGTGTTTGTGATGGCCTGGTTTTATTTCATAGGCATTTGTGTCGCCACTTTAACATTCCGTTTTTTGGACCGCACCGTGGAAAAACCACTCATGCTTTATTCTCCCTTGAATGGATCGGTTTTGAAATTTTCTTTGGTGACAATATTTTTTATCACTTTAGCGATTGCAACTTATCGTCTAATGATTTTCGGGATTCCGTTATTTGAAGGTACCTGGTACACAAAGGGTATCGAAGCCACCATGGGAGTATCCAACCGATTGTTGTTTAATGCAAGTGTTGAAGCCTTAATTGTCTTGAGCTTGATAGCATATTCGTTATATATTTCGAATGGAGAAAAAAGTTTTAAGTCTTTGACTGTTCTGTTTTTTGTGACATACATTTTTTTCCAGGCCTTAAATGGTGGAAAAGCAACCGCGGTGATGCCTTTTGTTTTTTTTGGAATTGCCATGTTCTATTGCGACCATAAAATCTCGAAGAAAATTCTAGTATGGACTGGTCTGGCTATTGCTATTCTGGTTCTATTTATCGGAGCATTCCGCGCAGCAAGTGTCTTGCCGTCGGACATCATTTCTCTTTTTTATGAACGGGTGACGAGTATCGCTGCGCTGCATTTAGATTTTATCTTACATGGCTGGGCACCTAACCATTCTTATGAATTTGGGAATACGCTTTGGCTTGAGTTAAAGAGATTGGTGGCGCAGGTAACAACAGTCCCAAAAGAACCGCTTTTCAACGAATTCATTGGGAATCTGCGGACAGAAAATACGCTCGACCGGGTAACGGGGGTTTCGCCCGAGCTTTCTTTATTTGGTGTGGCTTATGCTAATTTGGGTTTTCCTGGAGCCATCTTGAGCGCTATTCTTCTGGGGTATGTAGTTCAACGTATTCATTGGAATCTTAAAGCAAGGGCCACGATGAACGTATTTTCGTTTACTCTATGGATATTCATAGTCTTTGAACTACTGGCTTTTGTCAAGACGGGAAACCTTTTCATTTCTATCCAGAGTTATTTCCTTGGATTAAGTCCAGCCATTCTGTTGTTAGCCGCGAGCTATATCCTTTTGGGCTTGCCATTCCCAAATGCCTTGAAATGGAAAAGACCATGTCCAAACTAAGGCGTGATGAACTTGAAAGGGATGAGAGCCTTATGATGATCAAAGAGAGAGCGTTTTGGACAAAGACCTCTTGAGGTTGCGCAAGATTAGGGTCATCGTAGGGCGGTCTCAGGACAGATTAAAACGCCTGAACACCTTGTACCCAAGAAAGTGATGGTGTGACATATGGAAACCAAAGTGATACTTATTTGCGGTACTGGACGTAGTGGCAGCACTTTGCTCGATAGAATCTTGGGCCAGTGCGATGGCATTTTCTCTGTCGGTGAGTTGATGTACATATGGCAAAGGGGTATCCATGAAAATCAACTATGCGGCTGCGGTACTCCGTTCCGTCGTTGTGAATTCTGGCGGGCTGTTATTAATGAAGCCTTTGGTGGCTTTGACAACTCGCTTCTACGAGAAGCCCTCACATTACAAAAGAGTGTAGCTAGAATAAGAAACATCATTATGAACCCTTACCAGCGCTTGAGAAAAAGTTATCGTGAGGATTTTATCAGGTACGCTGATTTATTGGGTGAATTATATTCTGCTATAAGAAACGTGTGTGGATGTTCGGTTATTATTGATTCATCCAAAGAGCCGTCACATCTTTTTTTTCTAAGAGAGCTAAATGACATAGACCTGAAAGTTGTTCATCTGGTACGAGACAGCCGTGCCGTGGCATATTCCTGGCAAAGAAAAGTTAAAAACCCCGCGGTACATTGGCGGGAAGAATACATCGGACTTGGTACTTTTCTAAAGAGTTCTCTCGATTGGGATTTGCACCATACCCTCATACCATTATTGAGCCGTCCGGAATTGCCCTATATATTACTTCGCTATGAAGATATGTCCACGAACTTATTGGACACATTATCGGAGATTCTAAATGCTTTTGGGATCAATTGCCCACAACTTGACGAGCTATTTGATGCCACTGATATGTCTATGAATTTCAACAAACTCAACCATACGGTATCTGGAAATCCGATGCGTTTTCAATACGGCAAGACCGTTATAACGCCTGACTTGGAATGGAAGCTACAAATGAACAGATACAAGAAGTTTGCCATTACTACATTAACTTGGCCTTTCTTGCGGCGCTACGGCTATCTTTAAATTCCTGACAGGTGGCTATTCCTTCTTGAGGTCTACAATATAATACGATAGAATTGGTGGCTAATACATTGAGAAGCAAACGAAGAGTTTTTTTATTATATAGCGAAATTACTCCCTACAGGTTGGCACTGTTCGATGAAGTAGCCCGAAAAGTAGATTTGTTGGTCAATTTCTGTCTCACCAAATCAAAGAAAAGGCTTTGGTCCCCATCGACAGAGGGTTATTCATTTAAAAGCAGCGTCCTCAGGTATGTCAATATTGGTCCCTTGGTTATCAACTATCTTTTGCCTTTTAGATTGATGGTCGAGCCTTACCAAGTGTACATTGTCGATGATGACCCGAGGCTTATTTTGTCAAAGCTGATCACCTTTCTCATAGCGAAACTGAAAAGAAAGCCAGTCATTATATGGAGCGAAGACATCGGCGCAATCTACTTTGGAAGGCTAAAGAACTTCATCCACACCAAGATATTTTCTTTTGTAAACGCCTTTGTCTATGCCAATAGCAACGCTTTCTTGGCTTCAGGTCATCAAACCGCTGATTTCTTGAAAAAAAAAGGACTTTCAGATGAGAAGCTATTTGTTGGCACACAAGGTCTTTCCGCAAAGCAGTTGAAGAGCAAAATCAGGATAAACAAAACCGAGACAAAGGCACTGCTGCAGGTCTCAGCGAAAAAAGTCGTGCTCTTTGTTGGTTATCTGGTTGAACGCAAAGGAATATTTGACTTGGTGCAGGCTTTCAAACAACTTGATCCTGAGGACAGCGTGCTAATTGTTGCAGGTGGAGGTGCACATGAGAGAGCCGTCAAAGAACTTGCTGGAAATCAGGACAGTATTCTTTTCCCCGGTTATGTTGACGGATATGGAAAAGCTCAGTATTACTCGATTGCAGATGTATTTGTTCTCCCCACTCTTGCCGATCCATGGGGATTGGTTATAATGGAAGCCATGATGTTTGGCCTGCCCGTCATCACAACAACAGCAGCAGGAGCCAGTGAGTTGATTCGAGAAAATGGCATTGTGATCGAACCTGGCTCTCAGCAGGCTCTAATGGAGGCAATAAAATATCTTCTTGCCAATGATGAAATTAGAGCGCAAATGGGGCGTAAGTCGAAGGAAATTATTAATGAGTACACGGTCGAACGCGCTGCTGACACATTCATGCAGGCTATCAATTCTTGCCTAAACGGTCGCGAACAGACAAAATCATTGAACCGACAGAAATAAACAGTCGTATTCCGATATGAAATTGAAGTACCAAATATTGACCTTCTTAGATACTCACCCCTTACTAAAGGGTCTTATCTATTTCCCTCTTGGTAAAGCCTATCCCGTTTTCCTGGAATATCGGGCTAATCCCAAACCCAGATATGGTCATGGTTCGCCTCCCCATCGCAGATTATATGAAATCGTAAACAAGAACAGGGAGCTATACAAAAACTATTTGAATCGTTTCTTGAAATATCGAGAAGATCTTTTGCAAATTCCAAAGAATGGAAAATCTAATGCCAATGCTCCCAATTGGATCAATGGTTGGTTGCCAGGTCTGGATGCGATTGCACTCTATGGATTTCTGTGTGAGCAAAATCCCAGGAGATATTTTGAGATTGGTAGCGGAAATTCGACAAAGTTTGTCAGGCGTGCGATCACGGACCATGATTTACGCACGCAAGTTACATCGATAGATCCAAATCCCCGGGCTGAAATTGACCCTCTTTGTGATCATGTAATAAGGCAACCTCTTGAGGAAGTTGATCCGAAGATATTTGCTGAATTAGAGTCAGGTGATATCCTCTTTGTTGACAGCTCCCATCGTAGTTTCATGAACTCAGATGTTACTGTGTTGTTTTTGGAAGTTCTTCCCGAGTTGAAATCAGGAGTTGTCGTAGAATTTCATGACATACAGATACCGTATGATTACCCCCAACTGTGGGCAGCGAGATTCTATTCAGAACAATATCTACTGGCAGCCTATCTCTTGGCTGATAGTGGTCGACTTGACATTGTTTTTCCGGCTACCTTCGTAAGTCATGACAAAGAATTGCACCAGGTTTTGAACCCAATTTGGGAAGATTCCGGGATGTCAGGCGTCGAAAAACATGGTGGGTCTTTTTGGATGAAGATTGCATGAACCTCTACCTCGATGACGGCTTCGCCTCCCAGCACGGCGGCGGCATTGCGGCATACACTCGGTTGCTGCAGGAGGCGCTGGTCAAGCAGGGCGCTGTGGTGACACCGGCGCGCTATCCGCTGCTCGAGCGCATCCGGCCGGCGGGACTGCGGCGTATCGTGTACACGCTGTTTCTTAATCTGGTGCTGCCGTGGCGGTTGCGGCGACAGGGTGTGCGCGTGGCCCACTTCACCAACTATCAGGCGCCGGCTATCCGCAACGGTTTGACGCGCTATGTGGCGACTATCCATGATCTCAGTCCCGTGCTGCAGCCGCAAACCAACGGCGTGCTCTATCGCAGGTACTTTGGACTTGTGGTTTGGCTAACACTGCGCCGGGCGCATGTGGTGGTCACCCCGTCAGAGAGTGCGAGACAGGCACTGCAGCAGCGATTTGTCGTGCCCACCGGAAAAGTGCTGGTTTGTCCGATCGGTTTGAACGGCACGTTCGTCACGCCGAGCAGTCCGGTTGCGGTGCTCGAGGCTTATTCTTTGCAGCCGCACGACTATTTCCTGT
>CAZVSL010000204.1:0-10094 GCA_964629935.1 uncultured Calditrichaceae bacterium
TACCGCGCCGGCGCCTTCCTGCAGGCTGCAGGCAAACTTGGCGTCGACGCGGTGGTTGCAACAGAGCGTGAGCAGGCGCTTTCTGCGTTTGCGCGCGAAAAGAACCTCACGCTCGACTTCAATGAACCCCAAAAGGCTCAGCAGCGCATCGTTGAATTTGCGCGCACAAATCCGATTAGGGCCGTTATTCCGGTTGACGAAGAAACGGCCGTGCTGGCAACCCTTGCCTCTGAGGGTCTTGGCTTGCCGCACAATTTACTCGAAGGAGTCCTGGCAGCGCGGGAAAAGCATCGCATGCGTGAAATGTTGAAGCGGGCAGGACTGCCTGCACCCGATTTTCGCATCATCTCACTTCAGGACGATCCCGAGCACGCCGCAAACGCCACAAATTATCCCTGCGTGCTAAAACCGCTTTTCCTGTCTACGAGTCGTGGAGTTATCCGCGCTGACAACCCTGCGGAATTCTTGGAAGCAGCCAAACGCATAGCCCGGATCCTCGAAGACCCAAAGCTGCAAGAGTCGGGCGGCGACTTAGCTAACAAATTGTTAGTCGAGCGATATGTCCCGGGAAACGAAGTGGCAATCGAAGGCATCGTCATCGATGGCAAGCTCAAAGTGCTGGCCATTTTTGACAAGCCGGACCCCCTCATCGGACCATACTTTGAAGAGACCATCTATGTCACGCCGTCCAGGCATCCACAGGCGGCACAAACAGCGCTCACGGAAACCGTTGCAGCCACGGCCAACGCCATGGGCATCAGGACCGGCCCGGTGCATGCGGAATTGCGCTTCACCCAGGAAAATATTTGGGTGATCGAGATCGCTGCACGATCAATCGGCGGCCTTTGCTCGCAGACGTTGCGCTTTCAGCAAGATATGACGCTGGAGGAAGTGATCCTTATGCACGCGATGGGTCAGAACATTTCCGCGGTCGAGCGCGAAGCTCTGGCGGCAGGCGTCATGATGATTCCCATACCAAAAGCGGGAAAATTACAATCTGTAGAGGGAATGGAAAGAGCGAGGGATTTGAGCGGCATCGTAGATATTAGAATCACGATACCACTCACACAGAACGTTCAGCCAATGCCGGAGGGCAACCGCTACCTGGGATTCATTTTTGCGAGGGCGCGCACGCCTGATGCTGTGGAATCAGCCTTACGCCAGGCGCATGCGCTGTTAACATTTGAAATAGTGTAGCCCGGCCCGCTCTGTTTTGCTATTTTGACGGCTGGTAATAGGGATTGGCGCCCTTGGCGTGGTCGGTGATGTCCATCACGCCCTTGATTTCCGGCACGGCTTCCTTGAGCATGACTTCCACGCCCTGCTTAAGCGTCACATCCACCATGCCGCACCCCTGACAGCCGCCGCCAAAGCGCAGATAGGCGATGTCTTCCCTCACATCCACCAGGGAGACGACGCCTCCGTGCCCGCGCACCGCAGGGTTGACTTGCGTGTCAAGCACGCGCTGAACTTTCTCTGCCAGTGGTCCGGAGGGTTTTTCCGGCTGAGCTGTCTTGGGATTGGTGATCTTGAAGCCACTTTCATTTAATCCCGAAACAAAATCCACAACAGCGCCCTCGAGCAGCGGCGCACTTTGCGGATCGATATGAAACCTGAGGCCGTCAACTTCAACAATCTTGTCGTCAACGTTGCCCTCGCCGGGTTCAACAAAAGCCAGGCCATAGTCAACGGCAAAAGGTGACATGCCGCGCTGTGCTGTGACTCTGATGCCGTGATCCTCACGACCTTCATCTTTCAGGACTGCGGATAATTTATCTTTGGCGCTATCTGTAACGGTAATCATCATATACTCCAATCATCAATCGACATACTTTAACATCGTACCAACAAATTATAGGGTTTTACCAGCATAAAATCAAGTTTGATTTCTGTAAGATCATCTGTCGATAGAACCGAACTGGTCCTGAGTTGGTTCCGCTCAGCAGAACCAGTGTTCGGTCAAACGCGGCTGCTGAAGATGGGATGGCTTTATCATTCCGCGGCGAATTTGTCCCATCGTCCTGCCTGCGACATGCGTTGCGGTGCGGCTCATTTCAGAGAAAACTGCCGCAGCACTTTGCTCCGACATTCGCTCTGCGACGTGAGCGACCTGTTGCTGCAGCTCGTCCATGCGCCGGTCAGGGTGACGCCACTCAAATAGCATCTTTTCGTCGTCAAAATGAGTGATATGGGATTTGATGTCTGAGCGTTCGAGCAATGCCGAACCCGGCGTCACCAACAGCCGAATTGTAAGTTGCACGGGGTCCACCTGACCGAACAGGTCTTCCTCGTGGATAAAGTCGAGCAATTCAAAATAATCATCCAGAGAAGTCCACGGCGTAAAGGGCATAAACGACGGTCTGAGCGCAATTCCGGCAGCGCGCGTCTCCTGCAAGCTGTGCTTGATATCTTCCTGCGTATGCCCTTTGTCAAGGATGCGGAGCACGTCATCATTTAGCAGCTCAACGGCCGAAACGATAAAAAGGCACCCCAGTTGCCGAAACTTTGGCAGCAGTTCGCGGTACTGCAACAGATGTTCGATCTTTGCGGTGAAATCGAACGTTAGCTCAGGGAACCGAGCATGCATCTTTTCGACGATGGCCAGGGAGTGTTTGACACCATTTAGAAAATCCGGATCGCCGAAGGTGATATGCCTGGCGCCTGCCTCAACTTGTTGCTCGATATCCTGCAACACCACCTCCGGTTGCACGATACGAAATCGCCCCTGATAAACCGGTGTTATCGGACAATGCAAACAGCGGTGAGCGCATCCGCGGCTGGCCTCGACATAACCTGCGGCTGTGTGCTTGCCGTCGTGTACGAGATGCGCATAATTATTCAGGGGCGGCAACATCTTTCTGTCCGGGAGTGTGAAGGTCTGCCGTGCCAATGAGGTTTCGCTATCATGCGTCCGTGTGGTCAGGCCCGGGACAGCAATCGTCCCATCATCGCGAATTGTCTGTGCAAGCCTGAGCAAAACCGGCTCATATTCCCCGCCAGCAACCGAGTCGACTCTTGTTTCAGCAGCATCCTCACTGAGCACCTGGGTTGCATGCAGGCCGGCGTACAGCCCGAAAAAACAAATATGGCAATCGGGATTGAGTTTGCGGAAGCGTATGACTGCCTTGCGGGCGAGCTGCATGGCAGTGTGCATGGGCGTTGAGATAGCGATCAAATCTGCTCCCGCGATGATTGTATCATCAACTGGTTGCACCGCGAGATCGAAACATGCTACATCGAATCCTGCTCTTTTCAGGACAGCCGCCGGCGAAGCTAGATTGAACGGCTGGTGTCCCAATTCGTAGCAAGAGACAAGTACAACCTTCATCATCCACCTATCTGATACATTTCAACTTTGCGGTCGGATTGGTCTGGTGTGGTAGCTGAGGCTCTTTCCTCAGAGTAACGGTTCATTCGCTTTATCCAGAGGTTGCGCAATAGCCCGGTTAGCTCAGCATCATCAGCGCCTGCGCGCATGGGTGTTTTTACGTCAAAGCCATCAGAGGCGAACAGGCAGGTATAGATCTTGCCGTCAGCAGAAAGGCGCGCCCGGGTGCAACTGCCACAAAACGGCTGCGAGACCGAGGCGATAATGCCAACCTCACCTGCACCGTCAGTATATTTGTAACGGTTCGCGACTTCACTGTGATAATTCTTGTCCAGCGGAACGACCGGAAACTCACGTGAAATGGTTTCCAGAATTTCCTTCGCCGTGACCACATGCTCCATATTCCAGCCATTGAGATTACCGACATCCATGTACTCGATAAAACGCATGATCAGGCCGTGGTCGCGGCCAAATCTGGCGAGCGGCAGGATTTGGTCTTCGTTTACGCCACGTTGAATAACCGAGTTTACCTTGATGGGCGTAAAACCCAATTCCCTGGCTGTGTGTAGTCCTTCCAGCACGCGATCCAGTTGCAAGTGTTTGCCGGCTAGCTCTTTGAATGCAACGGGATCGAGCGTATCCAAACTCATGGTAAGCCGCTTCAGGCCGGCATCCCGCAGGCGGCTGGCATTTTCCGCCAAAAGATAGCCATTCGTGGTCATGGCAATATCCTCAACGTCGGCCACGGAGGCCAATTGCAGAATGAGTTTCTCGAGCTGATGACGAAGCAGGGGTTCACCGCCTGTGATGCGAATCTTCTTGACCCCAAGTTGGACGAACAAGCGCGTGAGTCGCGTAATCTCTTCAAAAGTGAGTATCTTTTGTCTGGGTAAAAATTTGTACTTGAAGCCGAAAACATCCTCGGGCATGCAATAGCTGCAGCGAAAATTGCATTTATCTGTAACGGAGATCCGCAGGTCTCTTATGGGGCGATGTAATTGATCCTTGAGCATAAACTATAATTCTGAAATAATGGCGTTTGTAATTTCCTGTGTTGAGGCGGTTCCGCCGAGGTCACGAGTCAGGTATTCACCTTTCCTGGTGACCCGATGTACTGCTTCGCGCACACGGTCGGCAACGTCGTCCCGCCCGAGATGGCGCAGCATCAGCAGGCTGCTAAATAGTAAGGCAAGCGGATTGGCTACACCTTTGCCGGCGATATCCGGGGCGCTGCCGTGTACCGCCTCGAAAACAGCACATTCGACGCCAATATTCGCGCCCGGCACCATACCGAGCCCGCCCACCAGCCCGGCGCATAAATCCGAGACGATATCGCCGTAAAGGTTGGTTAAGACCAGTATATCAAGCTGATTCGGATTCATGACGAGCTGCATGGCCAGATTATCGACGATGATTTCCTGATACTCAATGGCGGGAAAGGCCTGTGCGACTTTACGCGTGCAATCCAGAAACAGTCCGTCGCTGAGCTTCATGATATTAGCCTTGTGCACAGCAGTGACCTTCTTGCGGTTATGTTTCTGCGCATAGGCAAAAGCAAACTTCGCGATTTTCATCTAGGCTTCTTCGGTGATGATCTTGAGGCCCTGCGTCACGCCGGGGGCAATTGTGTGTTCGATACCAGCGTACAGATCTTCTGTATTCTCGCGAACCACGATGAGATTAACGTCCTGAAAACGGCTCTGAATACCTGGCACGTTTCTAACCGGGCGAAGATTCGCATAAAGATCAAGCGTCTTGCGTAACTGAACATTTATGCTGCCAAAGCCCTTGCCCACCATGGTGGTCAACGGTCCTTTAAGCGCGGTCTTGTTTTCCCGAATCGAGTCCAGCACTTCATCCGGCAGAGGTTTACCATGCTTCTCCACAACGCCGATACCCGCCTCGACCTCCTGCCATTCTATGTCCGCACCGGCAGCGTCAAGAATCGTGACCGCTGCAGCCGTCACTTCTGGCCCGATACCATCACCAGGAATCAACGTAACTTTTGTTTTCTTTGAGCGCATCAGTCCGCATCACTTTTTTTGGTTTTGTTGCGCCAGCGCCATTATGGCATAGCAGGTCTTATGTCAAGCTCACTCACCATGGCGCGTTGTGGCAGTTTAATCGCCTCAACAACTATCTTTGCGACGTCCGTCGGCTTCAGTATTTTCGAGGTGTCAGGTTTAGGCATCGACTCGTGCGAGAAAAAATGCGTGTCAACCGATCCGGGGCAAACAGCGATTACTTTGACGCCGGCATCACGCTCCTCCAGCATCAGGCACTTCGAGAACGCCAGCACGCCCCACTTTGTGGCAGCGTATCCGGCGCCTCCGCCAAAGGCATTTTTGCCGGCAAGGGATGCAATGTTTACGATAACGCTTTCCTGCTTGTTTTTCATAGATGGTAGCGCCTCGCGGGTACAAATAAACATGGCCCGCAAGTTGACTTCAAACATATCGTCCCAGTCTTGGGTTGTCATTTCTTCCACGCGCGCAAAACGGCCGACGCCAGCATTGTTAACCAGAATGTCGATGCCGCCAAATTTCCTGACGGCCTGAGCAACAGCATCCTTCACCAGACTCTCGCGTGTGACGTCTGCTTCGAAAACCATTGACTTGCGTCCCATGTCTCCCACTTCCTTTGCCAGACCCTGCAGGTACTTCATCGTACGTGAAACCAGCGCAAGACTCGCTCCTTCCCTTGCAAGCTCCAAAGCAATGGCCCGGCCGATTCCTCTGCCTGCGCCCGTGACCAAAGCGACTTTATTTTGTATTTCCATGGTCTTTGCCTATCTTTCTCCAATTACAACCAGAAAGCATCTTCAATATGTTTGATTTGCCACTGTGAGCCAAAAGCTTGCACTGCAATCACATCAAAGCGACAGCTCACGTCATCGATTTCATGTTCCTGCAGATAACGCTCAGCGACCATACCAATTTGTTGTTGCTTGCGCTCCGTCACCCATGCTTGCGGCTCGCCGTAAGTCGTACTGGCTGCCGTCTTCACTTCTACAAAAACAAGCGTATCATCCTGTTTTGCAATGATGTCAATTTCGCCGCGGGCAAAACGATAATTCCGGGCCAAAATAAGGTAATTATTGCGGCGCAGGAAGTCGGCAGCAAAGTCTTCCCCCCGCCTGCCGAGCTGTTTGGTCGTCTTACTCATCGCCAAACAGATACAACTGTGTATCAAAAAATCGTTTCGGATGAAAAGAGCGGCGGTGGATCGTGCAGAACCCAAACTGTTCGATGGCGTCCAGATGGGCAGGCGTGGCATAGCCTTTGTGTTGTGAGAAGCCATAATGCGGATATTGTTTGTCATAGTCCTGCATGATGCGGTCGCGTGTGACTTTGGCCAGGATCGAGGCGGCAGCAATAGAATAGGACAAACTGTCACCTTTGATGATTGTTGTGTAAGGTATGTCGTCAGAATGGAAAGACCGGCCGTCGACAAGCAGATGGTCGGGTGTTATCCCCAAATTGCTGATGGCTCGGTCCATGGCAACGTTGGAAGCCTGCAGAATATTTAGTCGATCTATCTCACCGACATTGGCAGCTCCGATCCCCACATGCAGCGCTTCCTGCAAGATGATATCATACAAATATTCACGCACATCCTCGGTCAGGCGCTTGGAGTCATCGATCATCGGTATATCCGGCTGTTCATGAAACACAACTGCGGCGGCAACCACTGGTCCGGCCAACGGACCGCGACCAGCCTCATCCACACCAGCGATGATCTTGCGTCCATCATTCCAATGCATCTTTTCATGGCTCAGCATACGCTGAATTCTGCCATGCTCTTCCCCGCTTATGTCAACTCTTAGCTCCACCAAACCACCCTGTGTATGATGCATAATCATTATCCTAATTTAATCAACAGGCCACTCAATGTCAAGCACACACATGCGCTCTGGGATACAACAAAAAAGCCATCGTGGAAAGTCCCAGGATGGCTCAGTAGGTTCGATTATGTTCTACTCAGACTCCTGTAGTCGCTGCACGAGCTTGTCGTACATTTCTTCATACGACGTCTTTGCAATCTGCTTGTAAAATGACTCGCGGTAATTGCGGGCAGTGCTTAAACCGTCTATTTCCATATCGTAGACTTTCCACTCACCGCCGGTCTTGTGCAGTTTGTACAAAATCTCCACTTGTTTGCGTTTCTTGTGTGCGATGGTAACAACCTCTGCCCTGTCGCCCCTTATCTCAGGTTCCAGGTATTCGATTCGATCTGCTTTGTAGACGCCGAGTTTTTTGACGGAGGAGTTTCGTATCAATCGTTGAAAAACCTCGACAAATTCCTGCTTCTGTTTTTCCGTACGCTCATCCCAATATTTACCCAGGGCGATGCGTGAGAGCTCCTGAAAGTCAATGAAGTTGTTGATAACATCTTTGAGCTCTTCCCTGGTTTGCTCACTTACGCTATCACCCGCAGCGTCAAGAATGCTTTCTACGCGTTGATTTCTGGATTTGATCAATTCAAGAGGGGACTGGCTGTCATTGATCGGGACCGCCAGCAGGGACCCGGCAACAGCCACCCCTATACCTAGTGTTATGATTCTTTCTACGAAGGTAGACATGTTCACCTCTTCGTGTCGGTTTCCGGATATAAGTCGCGGCCAACTGCTTTGCTGAGTCTGGCCAGCGCTGTGTTGAATTTGTATATATTTTGCAAATGCTCGGCTTGCATTTGACTCTTCGCCTTGAACGCGTCGATGAGCTCCTTCACTTCGCCCACGCCGATATCAAAGGTCATGGTGGCCGAACGCAACCAGTTTTCGCCGGCGCGCAGAGCTCGCCGGCTCTCTTGCATATCTTTTTGCGCTCGTCTGAGCGCAAGATATGCCTCTCTAACTTCAAGCTCTATCCTGCCACGTAATAACTCTTGCTTGCCCGAGAGTGCATCATATTCAGCCTGCTGCAGGCGCACCTTGTCACGCGTCTGCATGAAATTGAGATTCATATTCATACCTAAAACAATACCAGGGCGAAAGAAATTCGTCCTGTTATACACAAACGGGTTGCTGGAGTCAAACCTGTCTTTCGCGAAGTTGTATTTGACCTGACCACCTATGAAAATCTGTGGATAGTAATCGCTTTTTGCAACTTCGACAAGTGCTTGCCTGGCAACCAATCCCGATTGCAATTGCGCCAGCTCAGACCGATTTTTGAATGCCATGTCCATATACACCCCGAGCGCTTCAATGGGTACGCGCACAGCGTCGAGATATTCGGTAGCAAGTTCTATACCGGTGTCATCGGAGATACCGGTCAGCATTCTCAGCTCTGCTTCAGCAAGCGCGAGGTCGTCGGCAGTGTTGCGATGGCGCTTGTTTATTTGGTATTCAAAAATCTGAAGCTTGAACTGATCGGTTTGACTGACGTCTTCGGAGCCAGCATCGAGCTTCTCTTCAATCTTATCGTCAGCTTTCTCTATCTCGCTCTGGGCTTCTTCTATAACAACTAGCGTCTCCTGTGCCAGCAGCACGGACCAGTACAGCTCCCTGACACGCAATAGCGTTTGTTGCTGCTTGCCTTCCAAACCCGATCTCTCAGCTTGCACCCCGTGGCGGGCGGCTTTTTTGGCATTACTAAGTTTACCAAATGTAAAAACGGGTTGCAGCAAATCCAACTGAACTTCTGTGTAGAAACGTATATCCTCGAAGCTGAAGCTTGTATCCGGCGACATTAGCACGCCAAATTCGTTGAACTGAGCGCGTGCACGGGATATTGGCCCCCATTCGTTTTTGAGCTCGAGCCGCGGCAGAATTCCGGCATGTGTCGCCTGCATCCTTCTGGCTTCAGCAAATTCGACCTTCATTTCAGCTTCTTTGACGATCTGGCTGTTTTGCAGGGCCAGACTCTCGCACTCGCGCAACGTTAGACGCTGAATTTGCTCTTCCTGAGCTGGAGTCGTCGGTGGGAGAAACAAAAGATAAAGAGCAGCCAAGCAGCGGAATACCATACCTGCCCTTGCCAATTATTCAGCATCCATGTATTTTTGAATACCGGAGTCCGCATCCGCATTCTTCAGGGCACGGATATCATCGTAGTCGGCATACGCTTTCGAATTGGTGGAATTCGCATCGGAGAGAATGCCAATGCCAATGGGCTTGTCCGGCGGGTCGCCGCCAAAAGTCTTTTTGTACGCTTCATAGAGATTGAAAACATACGTATGCCATTCCCCCAGATTCTCGCGACCGCTCTCAGCAACAACCATCCAGGGGCGACCGACGCCGCTGCGTTGCATGGCGGCGCCCACGGGCAGGGTCGTACTCCAGACATACTTGACAGACTCAGGGATCCAAACAAGCTTCTTCCTGTAGATGAAATAGATGCCCGCGGCGCTATCCACAGTCCGGCCGTAGCGTTCGTCACCACCCTCGGGGAGATGATGAGCACGCCACCTGAAAGACACGTAGGGATATTCATTCAGATTCCATTGAACATCTTTGCCGAGTATGACTGACTGACCCGTATCCCGGGCGGCCAGAAACTTATTGCCCTCATCTTGCACTACCGTGTAGGGTTTATGCTTGTCGTCGTCCTTATCTTTCCAGGTCCAGCCCTCCGGCAGTTTCCCCACTTCACTTGATTCAAAATCCTCAAGAATAACGAAACCCTGGTCAAGAAGCTCGCCAAGCAAGTAGTTGAAAGAATACCCATCTATCAGATTGCTGCAATATTCATAATAGTAGCGCAACATCGTTTGCTCTTTATCGCGAATATTGCTCACACGCCAAATACCATCAGGATGCTTGATC
>CAZVSL010000205.1:0-2530 GCA_964629935.1 uncultured Calditrichaceae bacterium
GCTTTAGCCGTCTTGCATGGATTGAGCCTGATGCTTCAGCATTAGGCTCAAAGGGCGAATTCATGAATAATACAGGTTAGTGCGAACTCACGCAAGAGCCACACGTTAGTACATTAGCACATGAACACCTTAACACCTTAACACATTAATACATTCATGCTCGACCACAGAACAGCCTACATTTCCGATCAGCAATATCCAATCGAGAAGGCGGATTCCGAGCAAGTCGTCAATACCGTTTCTGCGCTTGCGGCCGAGGGTATGGATATTCAACTTGTCATACCCAGGAACTGGCGAAATTTTGGCACACCGAAACAGAAGCGACTGCAGCGGCTGCAAGATTTTTACGGATTGCGCAATGGATTACATCCACGGGAATTGATCCATCTACCGATGAGCAATCTGCGTCTGGAAAAATATACTCACGGTATCATCGCCCCGATCTGGGTGAAGCTGCTCGGTTACGACATCGTTTACACCCGCAATCCATTGCCCGCTCTGGTGGCCAGTTGGCTGGGTCTCAAGGTCGTTTTCGAGACATATCGGGTATACGGACGGTCACAGCGATTGTCAACCATGCTGATACGCAGTCTGGCGCGCTCGCAGAATTTGCTGGGTATCATAACCCATTCGTCGCCTTCCAGAAAAAGCCTGCTGCAATGCGGTCTGGACAAAGATAAGGTCAGGGTTATCCACAACGGCTTCAATCCGGAGCTATTCAAGAAATCCATGTCCAGGGAGGAAGCACGCCGGCAGTTGGGTCTATCCGGAGATACCCGGATCGCGTGTTATTCCGGACGGCTGGATCGGGAGAAAGGCGTCGGCTTCTTGCTCGAGCTGGCAGCCCGCACACCTGAAATCACCTATCTTTTCATTGGCAAATCACAGCAGGATGCCAGGGGCTGGATTGAGCAGACAGCAGCCAAAGGTGGGTTGCAGAATATCCGGGTCATGCCCTGGCTATCGCAGGACAAATTGGTGCCCTATTTTTACGCTTCGGATGTGCTGCTTATTCCGCCGACGGCAGCCCCCCTGGTTCAGCATGGCAAGACAGTTCTGCCCCTCAAACTATTCCTGTATATGGCTGCCGGCCGCCCGATCCTTGCGCCCGGCTTGCCGGATAGCGCTGCCATTTTAAATGATAGCAACGCCATCCTGGTCGAGCCAGATAATCTGGAGCATGCAGCGACAAGAATTCGCCAGGTCTTCAGCAATCCAGAGTGGGCTGAATCCCTGGCCAGGCAGGCTGAATCGGATTCTCAACACTACACCTGGCCAGGCCGTGCCAAACAGATAATCGCTTTTTTTCTTGAGCGATTATCCGCTTCATAGTAAGGGGGAGCTCAATGTTTTCTTTGTTGAATCAATTCAGAATAGATGCTCTCCAGTTCCTGCATCCGCTGTTTGATGTCATATTCCCTTTCCATTTTTCGTCGCGCTGCCCGCCCCATCTCTTCTTGTAGATTTCCATTTGACAGAATTGTTCTTAGACTCGCGGCCAGAGCCTCAACATTTTTTTCCGGCACAAGATATCCGGTAACGCCATCCTCAATAATTTCCGGAAGTCCGCCGTGCCGAGTGCCAATGACCGGCACACCACAAGCCGCAGCTTCTTTGGCTACAATCAAGCCGGAGTCTCGGTCTTGCTTAGAACTGACTATGCTAGGACAAACTACAACAGTTGCTCGCTGCTGTAAATGCTCTACTATTTTCTCGTGAGGCTGTCTTCCCAGAAACTTAACCCGTTCAGACAGCTCTAGTTTTTCAACCAGAACTCTCAGATCGCGGTCCAAAGGTCCGTCACCAATGATGCAAAGAGTTGCGGAACGATTGTATGTGATTTGTTCTAAGGTAGCGGCAAAGGCTTGGATCCCATAGGTGAAGCCTTTTTTTTCTACAAGTCTGCCGATCATGAAAACAGTGGCGTCTGGACTTTTCTTTTGATCCGGTTGAAATCTTTCCAGGTCGATTCCCAACCTGTGTAATCTGATTTTCGTTGGGGGACACCCCAATTCCTGCAGCCGCTCGCTTAAATCGACCGAAGCCGTTAGAAATAATGCCGTTTGCCTGATTAGTTTGGAAAACGACAGCGCATACCACCACCATTTGGGAAGAAACTTTTGCCGCCCCAGCAAGATGCCAAGGTCATTCCCGTGCAGACTTACTATTAATGGAAGCTCCAGTCGTTTGGCATACGGCATGGCCACCACGCCGCTCTGACCAAAGTGTGCATGAATGATTTCGGGCTTGAGTTCTGCAAATTTTTGCAAAATAGCAGGCGAGGGTATTCCGGTTGAAAACAACAGGCGGTCGATCTTATCGTGTCGACTCAATGAATTTGGCGAATAAACAAAATCGACCGGGAAGAGATGTTCGTTGACATGCTTCTTGGTGAATACCACAGGTTGAAACGAGGAATAGGATTGTATGGAATCGTAGATAAAAGTTTCCGAATAAGGCAGGAAAACATTGCGAAACAGCGCGACTACTGGTTTTGAAAATGATGACTTCATTGGCATTGTATTAGTTC
>CAZVSL010000205.1:2540-10060 GCA_964629935.1 uncultured Calditrichaceae bacterium
CTTTTATTTTAAGCGCTCGCAAAAGGTAATCTCTGTCTTCCTTTTTCACAACTCCAGTCATCTGTGCCAGTATCCCGTATGAAACAAAAAACGCAACTACCAACACCCCTAATTTGGCAGCATGGGCCAGGTCGAGGTTAATCTTGAGTAAGAACACCGGCACGGCTGAAAGGGCTGCGATCGACAGGGCTTTGAAATATGACTTAAACGGAAAAACGTCAGTGTATGAGAGGCTGAGGGCGTTTTTTATTTTCCCGAGTGTATAAATCCAGGTAAATCCATTCGCAATCAAGGTCGCCAGCGGCGGTCCGGCTACTCCCAGCCATAGCACAAAAGGGATGCTCAGAACAGAATTGATTGCCACCAGGTAGATTGCGGAGTAGGAGATCACTTTTGTTTCACCGATGGCTTTTAGCATGGAACTGTAGGCTGCCACTCTTTGAAGAATGATTAGTGTATAGATGCGAAAGGGCAAAGCCGCAGCGAGATATTTTTCCGAAAAAAACAAAGCGATAAATTCATCTGCAACGATTAAGAACAAGATCGCCAACGGCAAAACTACGATGGAAACCTTTTCGATGCCTTTGCACCATAACGCCAGCAATTCGTCTTTGTGTCCTTTCAGATGCAAGGACACAAACTGCGGCATCATCACTGAAGCCACAGAATAGGCGATCGCCGGCAGGAACGGGATTTCCCAGGAACCCACCACATATTCTGCATAAACCGCTACCGGCAAAAACGCCGCCACGATATATTTGTCGATTTGCTTGTTCAAACCCCACAGGATTTGCGAAAAGGCAAGGGGTAGCGAGTAGCGCAGTTGTTCCTTGATCATGTTGGCCGGCAGGGGTTCGGGCGCCTCGCGGAAATTACGCAAGAACAGGACAGCGCTTAAAATAAAGCGCAGCACACCGTAAACGGCGAGCCCATAGACGATGACGGCTAACGGCAACTGCAGCAGCGCCGGCACAACCAGGGCTGAAAATTGCAGGACACTGGTACAAATATTCAACCAGGCGGCTTGCCTGGTCTTGTCGATGGCGATAAGAATGTTGGGCAAGGGCAGGGTCGGCAGCTCCAATAGCGCCGTCAAAATCAAGGGGAAAAACATGCCGTTGACCGCAAACCCCCACAACGGTGCAAGAAAATTCAGAGCAACAAGAATGAGAGACGCGCCCATGCCGATAAATAACAAGACCCGGGCAGTGAGTAAGGCAAAACTTTTCCTGGCCTGGTCCGGTATCCGTTCAAAAAAATAGAACACACTCTCCGGCAGCCCTAACTGTGCCACGGTGATGACGGTGGAATAGGCGAGAAGCAGGAAAGAAATGATTCCGAAATCTTCTTTGGACAGCACCCGAGTGAGAACCATGATGGAGACCATCTGCACGGCGATGGTCACGCCCCGACTCACGACTATCATGCCAGCTTTTTTTGACAGGTCCTGGTTTCGGGTGGTTTTTTTTGCCGTCTCCGGCGCTTCAACCTGATGACCGGTTTGTTCGGTATCTGACAAAAACGGTTCCTTAAGCGGTTGCCTGCATCACTAAAATGAGTATTTTTCAGGCTAAAATAACAAATTCCTTTTCAAAGTGCAATTATACCTAATTTTATCGTGGCCAGCAGGTCATCGGGCGCGATTTGCTGCACCATATCTATCGGTCGTCCGCCGGCGCTTCATGCCGCCAACAAAGTGATTTTGCTTGACTTTGCCGCAAGCAAACCGTAACATTGCCAGTTATGATCGAGAAAACCGTTTCCCATTACCACATCCTGGAAAAGCTCGGGGAAGGCGGAATGGGCGTGGTGTATAAGGCCAGAGATGTGAAGCTGGAGCGCCATGTGGCGCTGAAATTCCTGCCGTCGACATTGAGCGATGACGAACAGGAAAAAGCGCGCTTCATCCAGGAAGCGAAAGCCGCCTCTGCCCTCGATCATCCCAACATCTGCACCATCTACGAAATCGACGAGACCGAGGATGACGAGCTTTTCATCGCCATGGCCTGCTATGATGGCGAAACCCTCGACCGTACGCTAAGAAACGGCCCCCTGGATTTGGCCACAGCGGTTCGGATTGGCCTGCAAATCGCTCAGGGTCTGGCGCGGGCACATGAGCACGGCATTCTGCACCGCGATATCAAACCGGCCAACATCATCGTCACCGAACGCGGCGAGCCTAAAATTTTGGATTTTGGCCTGGCGAAGCTTGTCGGGCAAACGCGGCTGACCCGCGCCGGCGAGACCCTCGGTACGGCTGCTTATATGTCTCCCGAGCAGATTCAGGGCAAAGATGTAGACCATCGCAGCGATATTTTCTCGCTCGGTATTCTGATATACGAAGGGCTGACCGGCAAGAATCCATTTGCCGGCGACTATGCCCAGGCGGTCATGTACGCCATTTTACATGATCAACCCGAACCGGTCTCATCGCTGGTTGAAGGGGCGCCGAAAGAATTGGATGCCATTCTCACGCGCATGCTGGCCAAGCTACCTGATGAACGCTATACCAGCACGGCTGATCTCGTAGGCGATCTACAGTCAGTATTGCGACAGATCGAAAGCGGTAAACAAAGCCGTATCCTACACGCAAGGAATGGTGCACACGTCACACCGGCGGAGCCAACCACTAACCGAAAGCAAAAGCCTCCTGCCAATTTCCCGGAAGTCAAACCCGTGAACTGGGCCATTGCCGCGATGCTTGTGCTTGTCGTTTTGATTCTGGCTATACCCGCCACCCGCAATACTTTGTTTGGCTGGCTTGGCTTCGAGGTTACGCCCAAGGCCAAGCATATCGCTGTCCTGCCTTTTGAAAATATCAGCGACCAACCGGCGCATCAAGCCTTGTGCGACGGTCTTGCCGAAACCCTGACCAGCAAACTTTCGCAGCTCGAGCAATTTCAGGGATCGTTATGGGTTGTGCCCTCCAGCGAGGTGCGAAGAAGTAAAATCTTCAGTCCCAGCGAGGCGCAGAAGCAATTTGGCGCCAACCTTGTCATTACCGGCAGTGTGCAACGGTTTAGCAATCTGCTGCGCCTGACCATCAATTTGATCGACGTTACGACCATGCGGCAATTGGCCAGCAAGATCATCGATGACCCGATGACCAGTGTATCGGTTCTGCAAGACGATGCTGTGGTGATTTTGGCCCAGATGCTCAATGTCGAGCTACAGCCCGAGAGCACTCGCCTGTTGCGGGCCGGCGCCACGACTGTTCCGGGTGCGTATGAATTCTACCTGCGGGGCAGAGGTATGCTGCAGCGATATGACAAGGTGGAAAACATCGATCAGGCCATTACCCTTTTCAGACGCGCCCTGGAAAATGATACGGATTATGCCCGGGCTTATGCAGCCTTGGGCGATGCGTATTTGCGCAAATTCCAGGCGACGAAGGAAGTCAATCTCGTGGATTTGGCAGAGCAACATTGCGAGCGCGCCCTGCAAATCGATGATCTGTTGCCGGATGCCCATGTAACCCTCGGCATGCTGTACACGGAAACGGGACGGGTGCAACAGGCGCTTGAGACCTTCCAGCAGGCGCTCGAGCTGGACGCCCGCAACCCAGATGCATATCGCGGTCGCGCCAGGGCATTCAAGGCATTGGGGCAGCTCGAAGAGGCAGAAGCAATTTACAAGAAAGCCATTTCAATCAAGCCGGATTATTGGGGTGGATATAATGACCTCGGAGTCTTCTACTTCAGTAACGGACGCTATGAGGACGCTATCACGCAATTTCAGCATGTGATCGAGCTGACGCCGCAGAATGCGAAAGGCTATCGTAACCTGGGAGCCATGTACTTTTCGCTTAACCGAATCGAGAGAGCCGTGGAGTACTATCGTAAATCGCTGCAGATTCAACCGAGTTATTCCACATACTCCAACCTGGCGACTTTGTACTTCAACCAGGCCAGATATCAAGAGGCGGCTGAAATGTATGAAAAAGCACTGGAGATCCAGGATACAGACCACCGCGTCTGGGGCTACCTGGCAAGCGCTTATATGGAGATACCCGGTGCGGAGCAGCGCGCAAAGCAGGCCACTCGCCGCGCCATTGCTGCGGCAGAAGAGTTGCTGAAAATCAACCCTCGCGATCCAGAAGTCCTCATGACATTGGCAGGAACCTATATCGATATAGGTGAAATTGAACGGGGAAAATCCTACCTGGAAAAGGTCGTCATGCTTGACCCAAAGGACCTTTCGATAATCTGGCAGATTGGGTACACGTATGAACTACTTGGCATGCGCGATAAAGCACTCAATTGGATTGGTCGCGCCCTGAAAAGTGGTTATGATGTTAGTCAGACTCAGAATAATCCGAAGCTGGCAGAGCTGCGTCAAGATCCACGCTATAAGGCGCTCATCAAGAAGTGATATTAAGCAGTTCTTCTATGCAGTATCGCGTTTTTTTATGCCAGTTCGGACAAACCTGGCATTCACTCGAGTGTATTTAAAAGAAAGAGAAGATTTCTATCCCTTAATTGAAAAGGAGGACTAAAATGGCTCAAAAACACGTAACCATCTCAGGCGGCATGCCGCGCCCAAATTCCGTCAACATCACACAAGGTCAGGACATTGTGTTCAAGAACAACGATGGCGAAGCGTACACCATAGATTTCCCGGACAAAGGAAAGACAATCTCCGACGATGCTTTTCCTTTGAATCTGCCAGCAAACGGCGAAAGTACACTCCACGTCAAGAAAGGCGCCGCGTCACAAAAGTACGGATACATTATCAAGGACAGCAGCGGCGGGCAAGTCTGGCCGCGTGTTTCAACAGGACCTGGCAACAAACCGCCACAAGTGATCGTGGACTGATTTATTCCAGGTTTTCCTGGTCATCGATCTTTGATTTCAAGGGGCGCCGGCTGCTGAACCAAGCCGGCGCCTGGCTTACTTTTGGTTTTGAGCAATGTAGCGTAGCTGGCGGAACTCAGTTTATCATATCCTGTTATAGCCATCACTTGTTTGTAACTCGGCTTTGATGGACTAACCAGGATGGGACAAAAAGATGAGATGGAAGATATTCGTAATCATTGGATTGGCGATTGTTGTGCTGCTGGTTGGGGCCGCGCCACAAGAGACAGCCACCAGGGAAGTGATGCTGGATATTCCCTTGCAGCTTCAGGAAACCGCCCTCTGGTGCTGGGCCGCCAGTACCCAAATGATTCTCAAGTATATGGGACAGCCGCTAACCCAGTGCGAGCAGGCCAACCGTCAGTTCGTGCGGGAAGATTGTTGTGAAAGTGACCGCTCCTGGCGCTGTGTCGATACGAGCTGGCCACGGTTTTACGAGCATGGCTTCACAAGCGATAGCATAGATGGCGCATTGTCCTGGCAGCAGTTAAAAGCGGAGCTGGATGCCAAACGCCCAATCGCCTTTTCCTGGGAATGGAAGCTTGGCGGCGGCCACATGATGGTAGCCGTGGGTTACAGTGAGCCGGATAAGGTCTATGTTAACGATCCCTGGGATTATGTTGGCGCAGGCGAGACCAGAGACCAGGAGCGCTGGCAAGGCGATCTGATGGTTATCCCATATAAAGAATATGTTGAAGGTGAAGACCACACACATTGGCGTGACTATTTCAATATCCGGCCGAAGCGCGAACCGGAACAACGCCTGACTCGAATGCCCGAAACTGCGCCAGACGAATCGCCCGAAAGAGTTGTGTCTCGTGAGCCGGTCGTGACTGTGTCTGAGTCACCGTCTGTGGTGCAATCTCATGAGTCGCAACCTGAGAACAATACGGCGCCAACCGCTGAAGAGGTTTCTGGCGCTTCAGATACGCCCGCGACAGAGGGCGAATTTGTAGAGTACGACCGCCAGCCCAAACCCAGGGGCGGTTTCCAAGCGATTCAAAAAATGCTGCAGTATCCCGATCAGGAACGACAGCAAGGCATCGAAGGCAAGGTCACGGTTAATGTTCTGGTGACAGAGACCGGCGAGGCGGCGGCGACTGAGATTTTGTCTTCTTCCGGCAACGAAAACCTCGATTCAGCGGCCATCGAGACCTTAACTAAGATTGAATGGGAACCGGCGATGCAGGGAGACAAGCCGGTCAAAGTCTGGGTTGCCGTTCCGGTCAGTTTTAGCCTGAGGCGCTGATTAGAGTCTCCTGGTTTTTTTTAAGAGTACATTCACAGAGGCGGCGCGTTATGTTATTACTTCTCATTCTGTGCAATAAAATGCAAAGAATGAGAAGTAAATCGGCCCATGCGGCTTGGCCGCGCTGGGAAACGACTAATTCGACCCGGTCCGATGACTTTATGAAGGCCTTCGTAAACTCGTTCATCAATTGTAATGGTTAATTTTTTTTGCATCGGTATTCTTGCCTTTATCTAAGCATGTACGTTTAGCATACGTATAATATCGTGATTTTTTTTCCAAATTCAAGTTCGATTTGATATCTCAATCCAGCACAACCGTCGGCAGCCAGCTTACGGTCTCCGGAAACATCACCAGCATAGTCAAACCTATCAATTGGATGATAACAAAGGGAATGATGCCGCGGTAGATTTGTCCGGTCTTGATGCCGGGTGGCGCCACGCCTTTCAAATAGAACAGGGAAAAGCCAAAGGGAGGCGTAAGAAAGGATGTTTGCAAATTCACAGCAATCAGAACGCCAATCCAGAGCAGATCGATGCCCAGTTTTTGGAAGATGGGCGCCACCACCGGCACGATAATAAACGTAATCTCGATAAAATCGATGAAAAAGCCGGCCACGAATATGACGAGCATGACCAGCGCCAGGAACATATTCGGATCGAGGTTGGCGCCGAGGATGAGCTGCGTCAGTTGTTTGTCGCCTCCCATGCCGCGAAACACCAGTCCAAAGCTGGTCGCACCCACCAGGATGATGAACACCATACAGGTAAGCAGCGTCGTTTCCGTCATCACGCCCCGTAAAGTCTGCATGTCGAGCTTCCTCTGGCCGACGGTGAGCAGTGTTGCACCAAAGGCGCCAACGGCCGCAGCTTCCGTTGGTGAGGCGATACCGGCAAAGATGGAACCGAGGACAGCGAGCACCAACAGGAACGGCAGCAAAAACGCGCGAATCACCCTCTTGACCATCGCCTTGCCCTTGAATGCAGCCAATTCAAATTCCGGCATGGCGGGCGCCGACTTCGGCTGTGTGACAGCAACGATGCCGATCCACAAAAGATAGAGCGTAACGAGAATGGCGCCGGGTATCACAGCGCCAATGAACATGTCTCCGACGGAAACGTTCAAAATGCTGCCCAGCAATACCAGCACGATGCTCGGCGGGATGATCTGACCAAGCGTTCCGGATGCTGAAATCGTGCCGGTGGCAAGCTCCGCACTGTAGCCGCGTTTGAGCATGGTCGGCAGGCTGAGCAAGCCCATCGTTACCACGGTTGCGCCAACGATACCTGTGGATGCGCCCAGCATCGCGCCAACTACGACCACGGAAACTGCCAGCCCGCCACGCAGCCGCCCGAACAACAAGGCCATAGTTTCGAGCAATTCCTCAGCCAGGCCTGATTTTTCCAGCATCACACCCA
>CAZVSL010000206.1:0-10052 GCA_964629935.1 uncultured Calditrichaceae bacterium
CGCCTTCAGGCGGGTTTAATTACTTGTAGCCGCAGGATTTATCCTGTGGCGGAGGTGGCGATTTATGAATAATGCAGGCTAGGATTGTGATTCCCATTTTCCTGGTATTTGTCATTTGGTAATTTCGGTCTAAGAGCCCGCGCTGTATATGAAGTTTGTCCGGGTTAGTGCCTTAGTCGTAAAGTCCTGTCATTTTTTGGCAAGACATGTTGCACAGAATGCTTAAAACACTCACGCAAAGACGCGAAGTCGCAAAGAACACGCAAAGGTTTGCCTTTGCGATACCCTTGCGGCTCTGCGCCTTTGCGTGCATTTTTTGGTTCCGGCTTTGTCCGGGTTAAGCTACTCAAGTAGTAGGTGAAACCCTATTTATCCGCGTCCCCGTTATCAAGTTCCAATAGTTGCACATCGTCTAAGTCGACGTCACGGCCTGCTGCCCGTTTGGATGCGATCAAATCGTTACGTGATACAACGTAGAATTCTTGGTTGTTGTATACCATTGTCACACGATGGCGCCACGCATCATCGAATCTGAGCCCTGGCGTTGAAGTTTGTACGTCGATACGTACGCGGTCTTTGAAGACAGTGATTTCGTTGGTGAGTAATTCATCCGTGGAAATCAGAGCTGCAGTGCCCAACTCTGCCTCGAGCAGTGCAGCCAGGAGCGCCTCTGCATTTTTTGGTGTTGCTTCAATAAGGATGTCCAGATCGAATGTTGCACGAGGAACACCATGGAGCACGGCAGCGATACCGCCGATGACGACATATTTGACCTCATGGTTCTGAAACGACTTGAACACGTCCTGTAGCCGATTGAGCATCCTTTTGGTCCGCAATGTTAGGATTCGAAGAGAGAATCAGATCGGTAAAGAAACAGAGCATCTCCATACGCTCGTCCAACGACAGCGACTGGAACCAGCGCGCTTTGGCCACAGGCGTTTCTTCACGCCGGTCGTGAGAGATAGAAAACGTAGGTACTGTCATTTCTGGTTGGCGGGTGGGGGCGTCATTTCTGCCTCTGAACCCGCATAAGAAGTCTATCTTGGATTATTCACGAATTAACTGTCATTCCGGAGGAATCTTGTTAGAAAATAAATACTTAACCTGCCAACAAGACTCCTGCTGAGTGACATTATAAATTTAACATCTTTGCTTGTTTCCTCGATTTTGTGAATAATTCAGACTAGTTTGGCAATGAGTTTTATCACATTGGAGTACAAATACTTCCGTAAAACTGACACTAATTAATTATAAGTTTCTGTGTTCCTATTTGCAACAGAAAACGGCTGCCGCACAGAAATTCTTGCTTTTCACCTCCCCATTGGTTAATCTTAGGCGCTTAGTTTTAATCTTTCGGACTACTCCAGCAATGATTTGGAGAGCCAATGATAAGACAGTTTTTAATGAGGAGGAAGTAACATGAAGAAGCTCGTGTGTGTGCTTGTAGTCGCCCTGGTGTTGAGCGGGCAGCTTTTCGCGCAGGTCAAGAAGCAGAGCAAATCGCGGGTTACCTTCAAAGGCATCGGCGCTTATGCCACGGAAGATACCGTGCAAATCAGCGGTGAAAAGAAGCGCACGGATTCCAAAACAGACTTCAAGGGCAAAGGTATTCTGGGCAAGATGGCGGGTAAGCTGTTCCTGAAATCGGGAGTCTCCGGTGAGATTATCGATCTGCCGGCCATGACCATCTACAGCATGGACCATAAGAAAAAACAATACACGGAGAGAGCGATCGAGAAGATCGAGCTGCCGGATCCGGACCCATCACAAGATGTTTCCGATGTAGAAGCTGAGACAGAAGAAGCGGAGCAACGCGAAAGCGATATCGAGATCATCAAGAGCGAGTTCAGAGTGGAAGACACCGGTGAAACCAAAAGCATCAACGGTTTCGACTGCAAGCGATACAAACTGCTGGCATACACCCAGTGGCGGCATAAGCAAACCGGCGAGACCGGCACAGATAGCCTGGCCACGGATGTCTGGACCACGCCTTATTCCAATGATTTGCAGCAGGCGCAGGAGCAAGAGATGGCGTTCGCACAATCCTACATGCAAGCCATCGGCATGGATACCGCCGTGGAAGGCATGACCCGGGATTTGCTGGGCGCCGGCTGGCTGGAGATGTTCGCAAAGATCAAGAAGGACGAGGTGGCCGCCGGACCCGATTATGAGAAGTTTGCCGAAGAAAGCGGCAAGATTGAAGGCTACCCCGTGCTCATCGATGGCAACTATTTTGCCATTCGCCCGCAGAGCCAACAGACACAAGAGCAAACTGAAGAGGAGACTGATGTGACGGACGTCAGGAAGAATATCGGCGGGCTTGCCAAAGGACTGTTTGGTAAGAAGAAGAAAGCTGAAGAGCCGAAAGGACCGCAGCCGATTTTCAGCTATTATACTGAGGTGCTTGGTGTAGAGGCCGGGAATCTTGAGGAAACAGCATTTGCGGTGCCTGAAAAGTATAAGAAAAAGTAAAGCTGAATATGGCGCAGACCCAAATCTACCGAAGGAGGATTAGTTCTTCCAGACATAGTATTTCTGGTTTTCTTTATGGAGACGCCAGACTGTCAAACCAACATGCGAAACACGTATTACTGATCAAGCTGCTGTCGAATCTAAAGCATGTTCATCCGCATGTTCCAGAAATGCCTGTCTTGACAAGTTCATTGCTTCTGCAATAGCTTCTCTCGTAATCCTGCCACGCCACTCTTCGATAATCGTTTCCCAGGCCAACCCTTCAGTCAATTGCTCTAGTACGTCAGCAACCAGAATTCGGGTGCCACGAAAAGTTGGTTTTCCATGGCAAACATCCGGATCAGAAACAATATATCTTCCATAAAATCGACGATTCATTTGCATCCCTTCTGAGACATTGGTACAAATATTTTTCAACTACTATTGAATTTAGTATAAAACCAAAATTATGCAATTCTTCTTTTGGAATTATCCGGTTGCTTGGAGACCGTCAAGCCCTACGGTCTTTGCCATATCCCAACCTCATCCCACCCGAAATACACCCTCCTCGGTCACGACCACATCCACCCGTTCATCATCTTTGCGCACCGGCAGCACATCAACAAGCTGGAAATGGTATACCAATGCAATTTTCAGCGCCGGGACGTCGCGCAGGAAATGGTCGTAGTAGCCGCCGCCGTATCCGAGACGGTGCCCGGTTTTGTCCACGGCAATGGCCGGTACGAGCACAAGGTCGAGGCTATCGATTTGCACGATCTTGCCGCGGCCGGGCGCGGGCTCCAAAATGCCGAATGCACCGGGGAGCAGGTCGGCGAAATTCTCGATTTCGTGATGCACCAGGATGTGACGCGCCAGATCGACGGAGGGCACGACCACACGTTTGCCCTGCGCCAGCATTCTGCGGATCAAATCGTGGGTGTTGACTTCATTGCGCCAGGCCACGTAGGTATGGACGGTGCGGGCTGAAATAAATTCGTGCAGCGCTTCAAGGTGGGCGGTGATCTGCGCACTTTTCTCTTCCACTTCCTGCCGCAGGATGCTATCCCGCTTCTTTTTCAACAATGCGCGCAGCGTCTGCTTGTGTCGAAATATATCTTCCATATTAGCTCAACATATCCTTCAATGATTGTGCAAAACCCGCGTTTTCCACTGCGATGATGGCTACTTCCTTGCGTCCGAACGCGCGCCCAAGAGCGTCCTTGTTACCGGAGCGCACAATGTCGACGCCCGCGTCCAGCGCCTCTGCTGTAATTTTTCTCTCGGCGTTGGCGGCAATGTCGTGGGCCAGAATGATCAATTTGCAGCGCTTCTTTTTTAAGGAACCGATTGCCGCGCTCATACCCAACGCAAGCTTGCGCGCCCGGTTTGCCAGGCCGAGCAAACGGACAGCGTGCTCATCTTTTGTCATCGCAATACAGAAAGGAGGGTTTGCAAAAAATCCGGCGGCGGGTCAGCGTGCAGATGTCGCCAGGGTTGTCGCTGTTTCATGGCTTTGTTAACACAGCTTCGGCTAAGACATAGGTAAGCGCCGCGCCCGGGTTTTCGCTGCTCAGGATCGAGGTCGATTTTTGCGTCCGCGGTTTTGACGAGGCGTAACAAGTGCGCTTTTTCATCCCGATTGCGGCAGGCGATGCACATGCGGATGGGCTTATTCGCCGTCGCCGTCATTTTCTTCGTCAGGTTGCGCTGTTGGCTCTGCTTCTTCCACTATTTCAGGCTGCTGCCAGGCAGTCTTCCAGGCTTCGACCATCTCTTCGCTCCGGTCCACCAGAACCACCTTTTCCAGCACGGACTTGCCGGCAGCAACCTTGCGCAGCACCTCGACCATGGCAGCCGCAGCTTCTTTGGGCGCAACTTTGCCGGTACCCGTTCCCATGCCGGGAATCGCCAGCGACTTGAAGTCGTACTCCCGCGCAGCCGTGAACACAGCGCTCATTGCTTTCGCTATCTTATCGCGGGATGTCCTCTGAGCCGGCATGACCATGGTCGGCGCATGGATTACGTATGCACACGGCAGCTTACCGGCGGAGGTCACAACGGCTTTGCCAATGGGAATGGGCGCCTGCTCCATGGCTTCCTGCTCGATTGTCTCGCCCCCTGCTTTCTTGAGCGCGCCTGCAACGCCGCCGCCCATCTCTCCTTCCGAGTTGGCAGGATTTGCGATAGCTTCAACCTCCTGCCTGGTCAGATCGCCAACAACGAATTGAACCTCCATTGCGTCCTCCTGTCCGGTATGGCTAACTTCTTATCAAGATAAGTTTTGCAGGGAAAAAGTCAAGGAAAGGGTTGATAGAGTGTTGGAGTGCTAATGTGTTAAAGTGTTAATGTGTTAGTGTGTTAGTGTGTTAGTGTGTTAGTGTGTCAGGGGACGATTTCCTGTCTGTTGAGCCATGCCTGGCTCAAGATACAAATACCGAGATTGAGCAGCAAACCCAGCAGTCCTGCATGCAGGCCCCACACCTTGCCCGAACCGGCCGCCGCCAACGCGACAGCCAGCACCGTTCCCGCGACCGTGCCGGGTAACAGCGCCCGCTGGTCCAGCCGGCGCCAGAATACACCCAGAATCATGGCTGGCGCCGCCTGCGCCAGCAGCTCCATCTTGAGCTCGGTGAGACCCCACAAGGTGATGCGCGGCTGCAGCGCAATAAATACCAGAATGACCATGATGACCCACGAGAGCAGCTTGCCGGCGCGGGTGATATCTGTTTCTGGTTTATGCTTAAGCCAAGTCTTGCCCAGGAAATCCTTAGCCAGGATGGAAGACAGGCTGAGCAGAACAGAATCCGCCGTCGACATGATCGCTGCCACGATGCCGGTAATGACCAGAATCGCCAGGACGTACATGACCGGCGTTTGCGCCGCCCATTCCCGCAGCATCAAAGGCATCACGCGGTCGGCGGAGATCTCGCCCAATCCCTGAAAATGCGGGATACCGGCGATTCCGACCAAAAAAACGACCAGAGTGCTGACCAGCGGCATGAAGACCATAATACTCAGAGAAACCTTCAGCGTCTGGGTATTCCGGGCGGCGTAGATACGTTGGATCGCCTGCGGATAGATGGCCCCTGAAACACCAACAAGAACGATCGTGCTTACCCAGGTACGCAGCACCGACCAGGGTGGAACCTGCGCTTTTTCCGGCTGATGCTTAACGATCCATTCTGTGACCTCTTTCAGATGGTTGGTAGATGGAAACACGGCGATCAGCAAACCCGCAAAACCAATCAGCAGCATCAATCCCTGGATGCAGTCAGTCCAGGCAACGGCGCGCATGCCGCCAAGGGTTTCATAGACGATGATTACAGCCGCAAGCAGCACAACGCCCAGCCAATACGGTAGCATCCCGCCTGACAAGCCGGATACAATATGCCCCATGGCCATAAGCTGCGCTAACAGAAAATTGGCGATAGCCACAACCAATAGCATATTGGCGATCAGCGTCAGCGTGGGAGATTGATAGCGAAAATCAAGCCAGTCGCCGGGTGTAATAAAATGGTGCCGGCGTGCGAGCTTCTGCAGCCTGGGAGCGAAAACCAGATAAACCACGATAATCGACATCATGAAGCCAATACTCATGATCCAGGGAAAACCAAGGCGAAACGCTTCCCCCGGATAGCCGATGAGAGTATTGCCGCTGTATTGCGTGGCATACAGGGTTAACAACAGGACAAACCAGCCCAGATTTTTGCCGGCCAGATAGAAATCGCTCAGCGACTCACTCTTTCGTTGACGTCTGGCAATCCATCCCAGAACCAGCATCAAAACAAGATAGCAAGCTATAAAAACCAGGGCGCCGAATCGAAACGGAAACTGATCCATACGTCAATAAACGTCAGGCTCGTCTTTCCAGAAGCGATGTACGACGAAAGCAGTGAAGATGGCAATGCAGGTGACCGCGACCATGGACGCAAGCACCCATGCCGGCAGCCCCAGAATGATGGCGGCCGGGTTCTGAGATTGCGGGAAATACCACGGAATGGAGAGTGCGAACAGCAACACGTAGACGAGCCAGATCCACCGGTACTGAACAGGCTCCGTCTTTCTTTGGACAGACGTCGTCTCGCTGCGCTTTGGCATTTTACGCCCTCCCAATTGTTTCGACCGGATTGCCCTGAGACCGCAAACAGCGCTGAAAAAACCGGGCAAGTCTCAACGCAGCAACACAAAACTAAGACATAAACACATCAACACCCGAAACACACAAACACCGCACTGGATCACGCCTGCCAGCCGGCCCGCGGCCCGAGCATCGCAAAGCCCATGCCCTCATGCAGCAGCCTGCCAGCCAGGATCGCGGTCTGGTCGTGCCAATCGAGGTCCGGATTGAGCTCGACGACATCCATGCCCACGAGCTGCCAGTGGCCATCCTGCACAAAATTCAGCACCTGTCTCGGCGTCAGGCCGCCCGGCACCCGATGCGCCACGCCCGGCGCAAAACCCGGATCGAATGCATCCAGGTCGAGCGTGATATAGACAGGAGCATTGGCCGGAATATGTTGCAGCGGCGGCATGCTTTCACAGCACTCACGGGCGCTGTGGATGCGCAGTTTGTCTCCGTATTGCTGTGCGGCCTTGTTCTGCACTGGATTCAATGTGCGAATGCCAAGCTGCGTCAGGGAAGCCACGTGCGTCATTTCCAAAAGCCGCGCCGCCACACACGCATGAGATTGCTGGTCGCCTGCATAACTCGGATACAGGTCCGGGTGCGCATCGATCTGGATAACATGAATCGGCTTATTCAGCACGCAGAGCGCCTGCACCACCGGCATGGTCACGGCGTGGTCGCCGCCAGCAACGAAGAGCGTCTTGTTTTGCGCAAACAGTATTTCCGCCTGATTGCGATACAGGCCGGCGGTCTCTTGCCAATTGGCTGCCGGCGGGAGATTGCCGGCATCATAAACAGCTTCGCTGAGAACTACCCCAGTCTCAGTGGCGGCGTTGAAGGCCTGACCATCGTAGGCGGTACGAATGCGGTCTGGCGCCTGCGCACTCCCCCGAAGGTAAGATGACTGACCGTCCGAGGGCAGGCCGACGAAGACAACATTGCTCTCATCCAGGTTGCCAGGCTCTGGCTGAAAGCAGCCGGCAAAAAGGATGGTTCGGCGGGCGGTTTTACGGGCATGTTTTGTTGGCATGGGTGATCACGCGGTTAGCTGAAATGGAAATCACGGAGATTGGGCATAAACAAACGACTCAGAAGCGAGCACGCTGCCCTCAGCATCCACGACTTCTACGGTCCATTTTCCGGTCCATTCAGCTTGCAAATTCTTGCTGGAGTGTACGCGCCACCGTTCAGCGCCGACGTCGAATGAAACATCAGCTTTCACTTCATCGCCAAACAGCCATCTGTGGGTCACTTGCTGGCCGGCCATATCGCGCAGCTCGGTAAAGAAGAATATCTTGCTGATAGCGGTATGTAATGTGTCAACAGCATCGACTGGCTCGCGATCAGCTACTTCGGTGGTGAAAACGGCGCGGGCGATATGCTCAGAGGTCGCAGCCTGCTCGCTGCTCGTCGTCGCTGACGGTGTTTCCGGTTCCATTGCAGATTCAGCGGATGTTTCGGTCGCTGGCTGTTCCTGCGTATCTTGTTTCTCCATGCCCATGGCCTCCGATTCCCCGCCATATACGAAATGAGCAGTGTGCAAGACATCGCCTGCATCATCGACGACCTCCACCGTCCAGTTTCCGGACCACGACTTTAGCAGATTCTTGCTGGAGTGAACCCGCCACCTCGGCCCCCCGACCTCGAACGCCACCTCAGCCAGAGTTTCACCACCGTAGACCCAACGGTGCTTGACAGTCTTGTCTTCCATATTACGCAGCTCCGTGAAGAAAAAAATGGTGCTGTCTTCCAGACTCAGGGTGGCCAGGCTGTCAACCGGTTCCCGGTCCTCGACGCTGCTGGTAAAAACCGCGCGGGTTACGGCGGCCTCCTGACTGTGAGAGATGCTCACCACAAGTAAGCTCATGAGGGCCGTGCGATATACCAAACTCCATTTCAACATAATGTAACCTCCCTGGTTAGTTCCAATCACCTGTAGTTGACATGCGGAAACAAGGCTTCTAAGTGCCAGAGATTCGTTAACCCCGATTCCCTGGCGCGACAAGAAAACTTCTTTGAAAAAGCAAGCGGCTTGCATCCAGGATCGGATAAAAGCCCATCTTCAGGACTTTACCCGGGCCAATATAAATAGTACGGAATGTGATTGCAAGCAATTAATTTAGGCGCCAGCCCGCTTAAAATATGTTAAAACAATGAAAAAAATATTCGCATCCTGATTCAATGCGCCTAATACTATATAACTTTATGCTTTATGCGGGAAAAACCGCGATAGCATGAGAAAATCGTTTCAGGACGAGCATCATGCGCAGTTCAATATCACAACCGATCCCACATCGCAGTATAACAACCTCCGTCTTTTTGATTGCACTGATGATCCTGCAACTGTCCTCACTTCAAATGCTTCACGGGCAGGTCCGAGATTGCGTCTCAGTGCCCAACCTTGCATCCAAAGATACTTTTCAGCTTGAGCTTGACAGAGAAGAGATCGTGGTGCGCGTTGATAAGACCGAGGACGAAATGAGTATCGAGGCAGCGTGCCTCGACCTGCAAAAATCCGGTTTTTACCGCATTGTGACGGGCGTTGAGTATACGGGCGGCAAATCCAACGAAAGCTTCTTTTTGCAGGTCATCCATCCTGACAGCACCGTAGCCGGACTGTGCGACGCAAATGCCGGCGATGTGAAAGTTGTCCACGTTGTCCAGGACATCGAGAAAGTAGACTTTGATACCACGCGGGATGCCGGCATCTTCTTTTTCCGGAAAGGACGCAACCGTATCATTCTCAATCACTATGCTCTGATCGCTGACGCCTATCCTGATTTTATCAATCCAAATACCGACGGATTTGACGGACCGGAGAGCGTGCATCTTTTCAAGATGGTGCTCGAGTATCTGCAGGAAAGCAACTACGATGTGCAGATTTCACAGTCAGTTGATCTTGATTCGGCAGCAATCAGGGAGCCTTTTACATTTTCTCTCAACGTGGCCAATCGCGGCCCGGCAACAGCCGTCGACATTATGCTGCAGCAAACCCTGCCAACATTTGTCGAGCTGGATGAGACCAGCTTTTCATTGCTGCCGGAGTCTATCGAAATCGAAGACAGCACGCAGATTATCCACTGGCATCTTGATTCATTGCGCGCGTCAGAGACGCAATCTATAACAGTCGCCGGCGTCCTTACAGAACAATCCGCAGAGGTCAACTTTCCTCTCACATTTCAATCGATGAGTCGCATCACCTCCGTGTGTGACACAAATTCTGCCAACAATCTTGACAGCACACAGGTGGTCATCTATAAGCCGGCGATGTCAACAGATGTGACGCTGTCTCATGCCGTTGAGACCGACTCGCTGTCTGTTGAAAATGGCGACACACTGTATTTTGTGCCGGCAGGCGGTCAAATACGTTACGCCCTCAGAGTCGCCAACCTGAGCGAGGTAGATGCTCAGGATGTCAAGGTGCAGAGTATCTTGCCTGATTCGGTTATGGCAGAGGGCCCGTTCCCGCGGGACA
>CAZVSL010000207.1:0-3313 GCA_964629935.1 uncultured Calditrichaceae bacterium
CTGCAACCGGCGCTGCGTTGCCGCTGCCGACCGTTACCGTGACTGTGGCCGGGTTGGAAACAGCACCGGAATCATCCTTTACTGTGTAGCTGAACTGGTCGGCGCCAACAAAACCCGTGTTCGGCGTGTAGGTCGCAACACCCGTAGCCGAGTTTATTGAGGTAGAGCCGTTCAAGGATGGCACGGTTATCTGAACCGTCGCCGGGTTAATCGTACCATCGATATCAAAATCGTTGGCCGGCAGCTCGATATCAACAGCGACATCCTGCTGAGTTGAAGATGTGTCATTTTGCGCCACCGGCAAATCGTTGATTGGTACAACCGTGATCCTGACCGAGGCAACGTTGGAAGTCAGCCCGGTATTATCATCGATGGTGTACTGCAGGCTGTCGGCGCCAAAAAAGTTCTCAGCGGGCGTGTAGGTCAGCACCCCGGTGGTGGGGTTAAGTCCTACAGTTCCATTTTGTGGATCACCTGTCACCGCAATACTGCTGAGATTGAGCGTGCCGTCATCGCTATCATTGGTTGCCACCTCGATGTCTACAGGTGTATCCTCAGGGGTTGTCATCTCATCATCCTGCGCAATGGGCGCATCGTTGGTATTGATGACATTCACTCTGACTTCAGCCTCGTTTGAAACCCCGGCGTCGCCATCCTGAATCGTGTAGGTAAAAAGGTCCTGACCGGTGAAGTCCAAATTGGGTGTATAAAGAATCTCTCCGGTCTGGGTATCCACAACCGTGGAACCGTTAAATGGTCCGCTGGTGACCGTCAATGTCGTAAAATCAAATGGTCCTTCAATGTCGCTATCATTGTTGGTGACGGCGATATTGACTGGTACGTCTTCGCCGGTCGTGACGGTATCATTGACAGCCACCGGCAGGTCGTTAACGGAGTTGACCGTAATCAAAACCGTCGCCACATTTGAGCTGACGCCCAGGTCATCCTGGATTTGATAGGTTAAGGTATCCGGGCCAAAGTAGTTTTCTGCCGGTGTATATTGAATAGCGCCGCTGATATTGTCGATTGTTGTGGCGCCGTGAGCTGCCGCTCTGATAATTGTGACGCTGGTCAAGCCAAGGCTGCCGTCTGGATCAGAATCGTTTGCCGCCACGTCAATGATCGCCAACACATCTTCATCCGTAACGACGGTATCATTTTGAGCAATTGGGATGTCGTTTTCTTCCGTAACCGTCACAAATACTGTAGCCGTATTCGAGCTTGCCCCCTCGCTATCCTGAATCGTATATCCAAACAGATCATCCCCGCTGAAGTCAAGGTTCGGGGTGTAGATAACGGAACCGTTGCCGGCGTCAATTGTGGTCGTTCCGTTGCTCGGACTGGTCGTTATAGTCAGCGTGGTGAAATCGAGCGCACCTTCCACATCGAAATCATTTGAAGTAACAACGACTTCAATCGCTTGATCTTCAGCGGTCACGGTTGTGTCATTAACTGCGACTGGAGCGTCATTCACCGAGCTGACGGTGATGGTGACGGTCGCGATATTGGACTGTCCCTGCTCATCATCCTGAATACGATAGTTCAAGCTGTCGGGTCCATGATAATTTGCTTCCGGGGTATAGGTGATGGCGCCCGTGGTCTCATCGATAGTCGTGGTCCCGAATGTGGGAGGGACAATGATTTCCACACTGCTCAAATCCAGCGAGCCATCCGGGTCATTGTCGTTAGCCGCGACATCGATGACAGCAGGCGTGTCCTCATTCGTCGTAGTGGTGTCATTCTCAGCAACAGGCAGATCGTTCTCTTCCTGAACTGTAATTGTGACTTTAGCCTGGTTAGACTCCAGTCCCTCGCCATCCTTGACCGTATAGGTGAGGCTGTCTTTGCCGCTGAAATTCAGGCTGGGCGTGTACGTGATTTCACCACTCGTGGTATTTACCGTTACCGAACCTGAAGTCGGATTATTCTTGACGTTGAGCGAGCTCAAATTCAGATTGTTTTCGGGGTCGATGTCGTTTGCAACAACCGGGATCACAACCGGCGTGTCCTCAGGAGTTGTAGCCTGATCATTGACGGCGATCGGCGCATCATTGAGCGGATTGACCGTTATGGTCACTTTTGCCGCGTTCGAAGCAACGCCCTGATCATCCTTTATTGTGTATTTCAGGCTATCAAGACCGAAGAAATTCTCGGCCGGCGTATAGGTAATTTCACCTGACTGCGCATCAGCGCTTGCGGCGCCATTTAGCGGCTGACTCGTGATCGTCACTGAGGTTAAGTCGAGCGAACCATCGCTATCCAGATCATTGGCAGGCACATCGATTGTGATCGCTACGTCCTCGTTGGTAGTCGCAGCATCATCGTTCGCAACGGGAACGTCGTTTTCTTCCGTTACCGAAATGCTCACGCTGGCCTGGTTCGAAGTGCCGCCATCGTTATCCTTGATAACATAGGTGAAGAGGTCGGGACCGTTGTAATCCTGGTTCGGAACGTAGACTACCTCCCCGGTCTCCGTATTAACGGTGGCCTGACCATTGGACGGTCCGCCGGTAATGGTCAGGGTGTTGAAATCTAACGTCCCGTCGATGTCGTCATCGTTGGCTGTCACGGCAATGTTTACCTGTGCATCCTCCGGAACGATGGCCTCATCATCGGCTGCAACCGGCAGGTCGTTTACGGGCAGCACGGTCACTTTGACTTCTGTCTCATCGGAAAGATGGCCGTCATTGTCTTCAACAGTATAGGTAAAACTGTCTGCTCCGAAGAAGTTAGCAGCGGGCGAGTATGTCACCACACCGGTAGTATTGTTGACTGTGGTCTGGCCCTCGGCAGGTGGATTCACAACAGTTACGCTGCTGGCGACCAGAGAGCCGTCCACATCCACATCATTGGCAAGCACTGCAATGTTGATTTGCACATCCTCGTTTGTGGAAACACTATCTTTAGCCGCTATCGGAAAGGCAATGATGGTCAAGCGTACGAGTGCTGGATTAGAAGTGCCGCCGTCGTCATCCTTAATGGTGTAGATGAAGCCATCTGTGCCACCATAACCCGGGTTTGGTGTATAAGTGATAGTCCCGTTGGCCTGGACAGTTGTGCTGCCATTGCCTGGCGCAGTGGTCACCTGAACCGTTGCCGGGTTAATTGTGCCGTCGATATCGAAATCGTTCGCCGGCACATCGATATCGACAGCCACATCGATATTGGTCTGAACCGTGTCGGCAACTGCCACCGGCGGGTCATTGATGTCATTCACCGTCACATAAATAGTAGCCGGATCCGATGTTGCGTCATCGTTGTCACCTATGGTATAGGTGAGGCTGTCCTGGCCAAAGAAGTTCTCCGCAGGTGT
>CAZVSL010000207.1:3323-9779 GCA_964629935.1 uncultured Calditrichaceae bacterium
AGAACCATGCCCGGGCTGATCGACGATCTGGAGTGATGAAGCCGCGAGCGTGCCGTCCGTATCCGCATCATTCGATATGGCATTTATGGTAAGCGGTACGTCCTCGTTGGTTTGAACTGTGTCATTTACCGCGATCGGCTTATCGTTCACGTTTTCCACCGTCACCACCACCCGCGCTTCGTTGGAAATTGCGCCCAGATTGTCTTTGACCTGGTAGCCGAGACTGTCTTTACCAAAGAAATCGAAATCCGGCGTATAAGTGATAACGCCTGTTTCCGAATTCAGAGTGGCGGTTCCATGCCGCGGCTGGGTAACAATCGTGACAGTCGTGACGTCGACGTTGCCATCAAGGTCGGTATCATTTGCGGTGACATTGATGGTTGTCGGTACGTCTTCTATCGTGGTTTTGCTGTCATTGTTTGCCACGGGCGGCTCATTGTCGCCGGTGACGTTGATGGTCACGGTAGCTTCATTGGATAGAACGCCATTATTATCCTGGATCGTATAGACAAAGGAATCAACGCCCAGGAAAAATGTTTGCGGTTGATATGTGACAACGCCAGTGTTGGGATTAACTTCAATGGTGCCGTTGTTTGGTGGAGTAATTATGTTAACCGACGCCTCGACGATGGTGCCATCGATGTCGGTGTCGTTGGCCGTAATGTCAATCAACACCTGTGTCGACTTGTTCGTGGTGACAACATCATTGCCAGCAATCGGTGGATCGTTCACCGGCGTAACATCGATGGTCACGGTCGCGGTATTCGTGCTGACGCCGAAATTGTCCTTGACGATGTAGTTGAAATTGTCCGTACCAAAGAAATTTTCGTTGGGCGTATAGGTCACGGCGCCAGTCTGCTGATTTAGCGAGGCCGTGCCATTGGAAGGTTGATTCAATAAGGTGACAGTGGTAGGATCGATGGTGCCGTCCAGGTCAACATCGTTGGAGGTCACGTCGATGGCTATTTGCGTATCCTCTTCAATCGTGCGCGAGTCATTGAGCGCAAACGGCGCTTTGTTGACCGTCACCTGCACGGTTGCGATATTTGAGGTGACGCCGTCGTTATCATCCACCGTATACTCGAAACTGTCGACGCCATTGAAGTTCGACGCCGGCGTATAGGTAATCTTGCCGGTGGTGCTGTTGACGCTGGTCGTGCCATTGCTCGGCAGCGATACGACCGTCACGGTGCTGAGATTTAGCGAGCCGTCCTGATCGCTATCGTTGGCCGTGACCGGTATATCTATGGGCGTGTCTTCATTGGTTACAACGCTGTCATTCTGAGCCACTGGCGGCACTTGCACGAAGACCGTCACCTGAGCTTGATTGGAAAAAGCGCCGTCATCATCACGCACATTGTAGAAGAAAGCGTCTTCGCCAAGAAAGCCGGTATCTGGCGTATAGGTGATGACGCCGCTCGGCTTGATAGAAGTGGTTCCATGCTGGCCGGAGCTGGCCAGGATGGAGGATGGCACGATGGAGCCATCGATATCGACATCGTTGGCTGTTACGTTGATGTCGAAGGGCGAATTGAATAGCACGCTAGAGGTGTCATTCACAGCCACCGGCGGGTCATTGATGTCATTGATGGTTACGGTGACAGTGCCCGGACTGGATACCGCACCGTTGTTATCTTGAATCGTATACGTAAAGCTATCCGTACCGAAGAAGTCTGCATCGGGCACGTAGTTGACGCCGCCACTTCCGGTTGGCGTCGCGACGCCGTTAGCCGGCGGCGTATCGATAGCAACGGATGAGGCGTCGATGGTGCCATCTATGTCACTGTCGTTGCTGACGACATCAATCTCTACGCTCTGATCCTCATCGGTTGTGGCCGCATCGTCACTGGCGATGGGCGCATCGTTGATCAGATTAACCGCAACAAAAACCGTGGCGCTGTTGGAGGTCGCATTATCATCGTCACGCACGGTATAGGTGAACGTATCGTCGCCAAAGAAATCCTGGTGCGGTGTGTAGGTTATGGTACCAGTCTGCGTGTTCACCGAAAGTGTACCATGAGGCGCGCTGGCCGCAGCGCTAACCGAGGCTGGATCCAGCGTACCATCAACATCATTATCGTTATCGAGCACAGCGATTGTGATGCTCTGGTCTTCATCAGTCTGAACCGTGTCGTCTACAGCAACTGGCTTGTCATTGATATCATTTACCGTAAGAGATACAGTCGCCGCATTTGAAGGTGTGCCCTCGTCATCCTTGACCGTGTAGGTAAAGGAATCGTTGCCGAAATAGTCCTGGTCAGGCGTATAGGTGATGAATCCTTCCGCCGGATCGACATTGGTGGTTCCGTGATCTGGCGGCGTTACGACTTCCACCTGCGTCTTGTCAAGTGTGCCGTCGCCGTCCGAGTCATTACCAAGCACGAATACGTTCACCGGTGTGTCCTCGTTGGTGACGGCTGCATCAGAATTGGCTACCGGCGCCTCATTCACCCGGATCAAAACTGTGGCTTTGTTTGAAACCGAGCCGTCGTTGTCGCTCACGCGGTATTCGAAAATATCTGTTCCGGAAAACGGCGGCGGATTTGGTGTGTACGATGCGATGCCCGTTGCGGGATCGATAGAAAGCGCGCCGTTGAGTGGTTGGAACACCACCGTGATGGAAGCCGGATCCAATGTGCCATCGGAATCGGAATCGTTGGCGAGAATATCTATATCGATGGGTACATCCTGCAGAGTCAGAACTTCATCGTTGACTGCTGTCGGTATGGAATTAACCTTAATCTCAACTGTCGCAGTGTTTGAGGTGACGCCTCCTTCATCGTTTACGGAATAGGTGAATGTGTCATTGCCGGTGAAGCCGGAATTTGGTGTATAGGTGACGTGGCCGTTGCTGGTATTGATGCTCGTGCTGCCATTATTGGCATCATCAATAATCGTTACGGTTGCCGGATCCAGGGATCCGTCCGGATCGTTGTCGTTTGCCAGCACATCTATATCCGCCTGCGTGTTGACATCGGTGACAACTGTGTCGTTGGCAGCAAACGGCAGCGAGTTCACGTTGATGAGTACGGTGGCTTCATCGCTAGTCGCAACGTCATCGTCCTGCACCGTGTACTTGAGCGAATCTGAGCCGAAGAAATTGGAATCCGGTGTGTAGTCTATCTCGCCGGTAACAGGATCAACCGAGGCTGTGCCATGCACAGGCGGAACGGTCATGTTCACAGTGGCAGGAAGAATCGTTCCGTCTACCTCAAAGTCATTGGCGAGCACGTTAATGGTCAGCGCAGTTGCGTTATCCGTGGTCACGGTATCATTCACCGCAAACGGCGGATCGTTGACATCGGTTATCTCAACTTCAACGGTTGCTTCGTTTGAGACGCCGCCATTTGTATCAGCAACTGTATAGGTAAAAGAGTCCTGACCGTTGAAATGTTCGTTTGGTGTATATGTTATCACCCCGGATGCGTCGACGCTCGCCACACCATTCGAAGGCGCGCTGACGACGGCGACGGTCGCAGGATCAATTTGCGAATCGGAATCGGTGTCGTTAACCAGAACTGCGATATCGATAGGTGTATCTTCGTTGGTGACGGCGATATCATCCGTCGCTACCGGGGAGTCATTCACAAAGATGTTAACCGTGGCAGCAATAGCATTCGCGCCATCGTCGTCTTTGACCGTGTACTCAAAGGAATCCAGGCCGTTAAAGCCGGGATCCGGCGTGTATGTAATCTCGCCGACGCCAATCTGAACGGCGCCGCCTGCTGGTTGTCTTACGATGGCGATGGTGGTATTATCTACTGTGCCGTCCGAATCAGAGTCGTTGGCGGTAACAGCTACGCTTACCGGTGTGCTCTCGTTTGTCGATGATGAGTCATCATTAGCAACCGGACGCGCATTATCGAGCGTGAGAAAACCATGATAGTATCTCTCATTATCCTTATCACCTGCAACCACAAGCAGGCCGGTACTGTTTGTTACTTCCTGTTTGGTTGATGTTACATTATTGATTTGCCTGTCCAGAAGACTTATCATCAGTGGCTGGCCAAGCCCGGATGCAAATGTAGGGTTATCAACATGAGCAGCCTTGTAGTAGACGCCCTCAACAGACTTGAGCCTGCTGAAGACATAAATGCTGTCATTGCTCGAGCTATAGACGCCGATGGGCCGTGTAGCATCAGTCTCTACCACCCAGACAGGTTCATTTGTCCAGATACCGGTGCTGGCATCCCTCAGATTGACAAAGACAAGCGGATCTTGGTCGTCAGTGAGGCTGGTTTTGGTTATCGCCATGACCAGGCCGTCGCTTTGCCGCACGGCCAGGTTGATGTGGTCGTCGGCAATTCTAACGCCATTTTCGAGTGCGATCTCGCGAGCTTGCCAGACGGTGGGCGCGTTGGCATCGAGATGTACAGAGAAGTACATACGACCATCAGGCTGATGCGACCACATCACGCCGATCCGGTCACCACCAAAAGCAGTCACGGCAGCGAGATCGTCGGGATCCAGATCATTAACCTGTACCGGCAAATCGAAAGCCGTACCCCAGCTCGTATCATCGATGCCGTCGGTGTTGTTTATCATGACACGATTGCTGTCAGTCCAGACCGCCCAAAGCTTGTCGGCCGAATCCCTGGCAATAGTCAAGGATCTGGTCTTTCCCGTACCCGGTATGGTCACTGGAAAACCGGAATCAAGACTGTAGGACTTTGAGCCGGAGTTGTAAGTGTATCGAGAAAATGTAGCTAGTGGTGAGTCCGTACTGTGCAGGTTCGGCTTTGCGCGCCAGGCGATGTAGACTTTGTTGCCATCCACAAGGACATCGCCGCCGGAACGGCGCCGGTTATCCACGCTGGTACCCGTGTTGGTCCAGTTTTGGGTTGCCGCGTCGAAACGGAATATTCTGAATTCTTCTGCCGTGTCATCCCACAAAACACCCCACCAGAAACCATCGTGATGCCATAGTTTGCTTTCTGGCTTCTCTTCGGTTGGCTCGGAGGTAACGTCGCCGCCAAAATCGAACATGCGATAGCCGAGAAGAATTGGTTCTGATTGAATCTCTTGTGCTTTGGCCTCCTGGATTTGATAAGGTTGGATGGCGAAGGCAAAAGCAAGAACAGCTATCAAAAAACGATAGCTTCTTGTGGAAGACCTGATAATTCTACCGGGTGTGTGCCCACTGATGCTCATGAAAGTATCTCCATGTTGTTTGGCGCAGGTGTCTACGTCGTTGCTATCCGTGTTCGAATTGAACTAACTTGAGCTAAGAAATTGTGAACGGGAAAGGCGAAAAGAGGGGCAGTGATAAGCCTTTCCAGGCTGTAAAAGAACCGTCCAGCTCTCCTATAACATAGCAGACTGTTGGTTATTGTTTAATCATTCTTAATGATCTTAAATTGTTGTAAACAAGTACGGACACTTTTGCAGAAATGCAGACCAATAAATCGTTCAATTTGGCGCTGAAAATGGGGACCTCGACACATTTGCCGCCCCGGTCAGTCGACGACAACAGCTACAACCGCCAACACCATCGTGCTGTTCTTGCCGCAATGTGTCATCAAAACAGAACCAAAAACTCACGTCACTTCTGTAAGGTCAACTTGCGATTCAACAAATTGTGGCCAACTTTGAGCCGCAAAAAATATATTCCGGAGCCAACCTCGATGCCATCATCGTTGCGCCCATCCCAGCGCATTTTCTTGAAGCCCGGCTCCTGCACTTCATTGACCAGAGTACGCACACGCTGCCCGCGCGTGTTGAATACCACCAACTCTACCCTGCCAGCCTGAGGCAGTTGATACTCGACTGTCGTTTCCAAATTGAAGGGGTTGGGATAGTTCGGCTTTAGCCCAACGGTTTCAGGCAAGACAAGGTCGTGGTTGTCGATGGCGAGCGCATCCGTGAGATCCGATTCCCCGGAAGCCAAAGCTGCCCCAGACATTTGAACTATGAGCTGCGGGGCCACCGTACCTTCTTTGGTGTAATACTTAACTCTATCCGATGATGCACTGGCGATAGCAAAACTATAAACACCGTTGCCGCCGATAACCGTGCTGACATCAAACTCAACCAGGGAGTTTTCCGTGACCGCGCCCAGCGTACTTACAGCGGCCCCGATGAGGTCCGGTGCATTGTCAGCTTTCAAGGATCCCTCCTGCCAGGGTTGAAACGTCCCTGTAAAATTGTTGGAAACATGAAAAATCGACCCGCCCGAATCACTGCCGTCTCCTGTTTCTTCCGTGACACGCAGTCGCACCAGCGCTCTTTCAACAGTTCCGGTTAGGCCCGTAACACTGAATTTCAGGTAGGAAACGAACTTTTCGGCCTCTACTTTCATGGTGCCTTTGTCGCCATAGTTGGCGCCCAAATCACTGACTTTAACCTGCCCATCATCTGTCGGCTCGAAAATCAAGGTTTCTGTTGCGCCGCCGCTGACAATCACCGTCACGGTGGCCGGGTCGGACGGAGCGCCATCGTCATCACGTACGGTATAAC